>CAZKJC010000197.1:2068-5204 GCA_964552995.1 uncultured Ruminococcus sp. | reverse complement strand
TCTTCCTTGGCATTGAAAACAGTATAACATCACATAAACTGCATTTTACTGAAATGTTTTTGAGCACATATCCGCTTTGACCTTTGTCAGTAAAGCCGCTTGATGTACATCAAAGGCTAAGTCGCGTTAATAACTGTCCAAAAAGCCCACAACATAGTTGACCCGCCTTGCGCTAAAGAAAAGCGGAGAAAGGGGGGAGGGGAGAGGAGAGGGAAGTTGGGGTCTGGGGTGAAACCGCCACAGCGAAGCAAGCCTCTAAGCATATTGGTTTTGCAAAAACCGATATGCTTAGAGGGCTAGCACGAACGAAGTTCGTGCGGTGCTGAGCGGTTTGCAATATGAGAGGGGGGAAGTCCCCGCTTTTGTCGGATTTTGTTCTTCCCCCTTGCAGACGGCTTCCGTCCTCCCCGTAGGTGTCAGCCCCAGTCCGAGCGCGTTATTACTTTAAAAATACATATTAAAAAGAACGGCGCGGGTGATATCCTTTCTCCCAACAGTCTCTATATAAAGTGTTGATGAGGAGTAAATTATTTAAAAGAATTTCAAAAATCCCCTGAGTGGGCAATTTGTGGACGAGTTTTGAATGCCCCTTAATGCGTGGGCTTTTTGTTGCTATATTTTTATACAAACTGAGCCGCCCCCGAAAAAGGGGCGGCTGAAAATTCGGAATTTGACTCAGTTACTGAGATAAGATTTCACCAGCACCTGGAGCAGCTCGTCGCGGTCGATATGGCGGATAAGCCCCCTTGCGTTGTTAAAGGTGGTAATGTATGTAGGGTCCTCCGAAAGGATATATCCCACAAGCTGATTTATGGGATTGTAGCCTTTCTGTTTCAAGGCGTCGTAAACGGTGGTAAGGATCTCTTTCATCTCGTTTTCTCTGTCCTCATGCACCGAAAAGGTCATGGTTTTGTCAAACATAATATCTCCTCCTTGTCCGATTTTTCGGATATATTATTTATAACTCTTTTACACTATTATACACTTTTCGTCTAAAAATTACAACACGCTTTCCCGAATAACGAAGATTTAATTTATAAAATCTATGATTATCACAAAAAAAATCGTTTTCATTTGTGAGGTTTTAACAAAAAGCAATTACCAAAATTCACATATTTATAAAATTTGCTAAAACACTTGTATATTGAAGATTTTTGTGTTATAATATTAAAAAGAATATCTTCTTTGGACATAATCAAGGGAAATACCTTGCGGTATCACCAAAAGCGTAATTTTTTGAAAAAATTTTTTGTTTTCGGGAGGAGTTTTCAAAGATGGCAGTCGGAGATGGCGGCTTCAGCACCAGAGCCATGGGCTTTGATAAAAACGAGGTCAATGAGTACATAAGCAATCTGCGTAAGAAAATGAACGAGCTTACGGCGGATATGAAGGAAAAGGCGGCGCTGGCGGAGGAAGCCAAAAAAACGGCGGATTTTGCCGATATGCGCGTCAGGGAAGCCGAGATACAGGGAGAGAAAAAAGCGCGCGAGCTTGAGGAACAGCTTGCGGGTCAGCAGACCATCGCCGACAGTCTGCGCAAACAGGTGGACGAGTTCAAGCAGAAGCTCGAGGAAGAAAAGCGCAAGATGTCCGATATGCTGAAAAACGGCAAGGGCGTGAACGCGGAGGCTAAGAGGGCATATGCGGAGATCATCGACAAAGCCAACGACGACGCAGCGGAGATCGTTGATAAGGCTAAGAACGAGGCTGCGGAAATTATTTCCGAGGCGCAGCGCAAAGCGGAGGAAACCAACGAGCGTTTGAACGGCTTTATGGAGGCTCTTTCGCAGCAGCTCACCGTTATAAACGGCGGGTACAGGGCTATAAACGCCAGCGCATCGGAGCTTCTGGGTACTTCCGCGGCGGATATCAGCTTCGATCCCGAGGCTGTTCCCGACGCTTCGGTAATTGAAAATTATTCGGCGCTCGGGGCTGCTCCCGTATTCAGAGCCGCGCCCGCGGTATCCGCTCCCGCAGCTTATGCCGAGGAGGAAACGGGACACGCCGAAGAGGTGACCGGCTCGATAGAGGATATCGTTGCGGCGGCGTCGGCAGCCGTGGCGGAAATAAATCCCGATTATGAGGAAAAGAGCGAAGAGCCCGAGGGAATGGGCGATAAGATAGAGTTCGGCGCGGGCTGGGGCGGCGCTGCCCTTGAGGAAGAGGATAAGGCTCCCGAAGCGGCGGCGGAGGATAAGATCGAGTTTGGCGCAGGCTGGGGCGGCGCGGCAGAGGAGGAAAAGGCTCCCGAGCAGCCCACCGCGGAGGAGACTGACGCTTTTGCGGACACCATAAACGATATGTTCAGTGCTATGGCGTCCGACGGTATCGACGACGATATGACGACAGACCTGTCCGGCGGCTTCGGCGGATTTGGCGGTATGGATACACCCAGCGCGGCGGAGGCTTCCGAGCCGCTGAGCGGATTTGAGGAGCTTGGCGGCACAGAGCCGGAGGGCTTGAGCATGGAGTTCCCCGATCTGTCGGGCGGAGCAGATCTCTCCTTTAATACGGGCAGCGAACCAGATATGGGAGTTACCCCGTTGGATAATTCGGACAGCGGCATGGGCAGCTTTGATCACGATTTCACCAAGGAGCTTCTTGCGCAGACGATCCCGAGCGGCAGCTTGGGCGGAGATATGGACGATTCCCTCCGTGAGGCGGTAATGAACGCTTCGGAGAAATTCGCGGTAAAGCCGTTGGATAACGACAATGATATGCTGGGCAGTCTTACTATGGACGAGGGAGATTTTGACGATCCCATGCAGGGGCTTCGTGAAGCAAGTGCGGCTTTGGGTCTGGGCGGAAGTCTGGAAGAGGATTCCAACGATACTCCGCTTATGACGGATATGGGAGGAAGCAATCCCTGGGACGATCTTCAGAAGCAGCTTGAGCAGCTTGAGCAGTCGGGCGGCATGAATGCCGGAGCGGAAACGCAGGATAAGCCCGAGGAGCCCGCGGCTCCCTCTGCGGACGACGCGTCGATATGGAATTTCGGCGACGCCGGTGCTCAGGGCGAGGGCGGCGATGACGATATGAGTTCCGATATGTTCGGCGGCTTCGGCGGGTTTTAATTTGGAATGGATAGAGCGATAAGCTCACGGCAAAGCAATACAAGCAGGGGGCAGTATAATCG
>CAZKJC010000197.1:0-2058 GCA_964552995.1 uncultured Ruminococcus sp. | reverse complement strand
GCCCAAGAAAGCAACATAAGCACAGAGCAGCATAATGCTCACACAGAAAAGCAACGAAAGCACAGAGCAATATAAAGCTCACGCAGGGAAATTTTCCGCGGGAGCCCGTGAAAGCGCAGCGCAGCGGAGCTTTTACGGGCGGGTCGCGGAAAATTTCTTTGAAATAAATAGGGTCGCGGAAAATTTCTTTAAAATAAGAGGAAAAATGGTAGAGTTAAACACAAGAGAGCTTAAGGAAAAGGCAAAGACGCTCCGCGCGGGGGACAAGGTGCTGTTAAGTGGCACGGTCTACACATCGCGCGACGCGGCGCACAAGCGCATAATGGAAATGTGCGGTAAAGGGCAGGAGCTGCCCTACGACCTGGACGGCGCGGCGATATACTACGCGGGTCCCACCGCCGCCAAGGAGGGCATGGTCATCGGGTCGTGCGGTCCCACGACGTCAAGCAGAATGGACGTGTACGCTCCCCGTATGCTGGATATGGGGCTGTCGGCGATGATAGGCAAGGGAGAGCGCAGCGAGGCGGTCTGCGAGGCTATCGCGCGCAACGGCGCGGTGTATTTCTGCGCGATCGGAGGAGCGGGCGCGCTGGCATGCAAATGCATAACCGAGTGCGAGGTGATAGCCTTTGAGGACCTGGGGTGCGAAAGCGTCAAAAGGCTGACATTCAGTGAGTTTCCGCTTATCGTGGCCATAGACTGCGCGGGCGGCAACATCTTCCGAGAGGGCAGGGAAAAGTTCGGTCGCAGTTGTGAAGTTGTGTAACAGAAAATGATATTTCCATGAAAAATTAGTCTTTTTGCATAAAATTATTGCGTTGGTTTCATTTAAAAAATGGTATTTTTAAGATTTCTGTTTTTTTTATTGACAAATCAGCTTCTAAATGATATAATTTATGTGTTGAGTGTCGAATGAATCCAGCAATTGACACAAAATGCTTCCGATAGATTTTTTTCGCGTCGGACAAGTCGGGCGTAGGGTGTAACAAATGACGGATTACTCTTTGTTCAGCGATGAGCAGCTTATTGAAAGCAACGCGATAACGGAGCTTCTCTCCAGATACGTTCCGTCGGTGTTCGCTATGGCAAGGAAATACTCCGCTTCGGCGGATTATGAGGAGCTTGTTTCGGACGGAATGCAGGCGCTGATCGCGGCGGTTTCCGAGTATGATCCCGCAAAGGGCGGCTTTAAGCCGTTCGCCGCGGTCTGCATAGCCAACAGAATGAAGAATACCGTAAGCAAGGCGGAGCGCCGCGCGTCAAAGCTCTCCGATGAGGAGATGGAGCTGCTGCCGGATCTCGCGCCCTCTCCGGAGGAGAGGGTGATAAGCCGCGAGACCTCCGAGGAGCTGTACAGGCTTATTCTTGAGGAGCTTACTCCGTTGGAAAAGGCATGCATTGACGGAGTGGTGATGGGGCTTTCCTACGCGGAGATCGCCGAAAGGATCGGATCGGACAGAAAGTCCGTTGATAACGCGGTCGCGCGGGCGCGCGCGAAGCTGCGCAGGCATTATTCGGACTTGATATGATATATGACCCAATAGCTTAATTCAGAGCGTTGTTTCACAAAGGTGTCGGTGGGAATCCGACTGGGTAAATTTAATGTTAAGAGGTATTACTATGTACACAGACAAGACTTTAAAGTGCAAGGATTGCGGCGCGGATTTCGTGTTCACCGCAGGTGAGCAGGAGTTTTACGCTGAAAAGGGATTTGTAAACGAGCCGCAGAGATGCAAGGCTTGCCGCGACGCGAAAAGAAGTGCGGGCAGAGGCGCGAGAACGTTTTTCGAGGCGACCTGCGCGGGCTGCGGCGGAGTTGCGAGAGTTCCCTTTGAGCCTAAGGGAGACAGACCCGTTTACTGCAGCGAATGCTTCGCTAAGCAGAGAGATGAGTGATCTCTTCAGATCAAGATACATGGGAAATACCCTGCATTCTTCAGTCTGGGCGAAAAAATAGAAATCGACTGTGCTTTTCTGAGGTACAGTCGTTTTTTGTGCCTGTTTATAAATGTTGACGAGGGGCAAATTATTTTAATGAATTTAAAAATTGCCGCAAGC
>CAZKJC010000196.1:0-5248 GCA_964552995.1 uncultured Ruminococcus sp. | reverse complement strand
TTATACCACAGGAGGTCTTTTTTGTCTATGTCTGTTTTTACTGGTTCGGTTCAAAGGCTGATAGAGGTTTTGCAAGTTCAAAATGTTCAGTATTGTCTTTTGCTAATTGCAAATAACTTAATTTATTCATATAAACTCCTTAATTCAGCCAAACAAAAAAGTGTTCCCGATAACGAGAACACTTGAATTTTACCATATACATTGTAGCTTTGACCGCATTAAGCATAAAAATGTGAATGATAGATATTCCCATTACAGGTTGTTAAATTTCTCATATCATTCACCTACCCTTCTAATTGTGGCTTTATTATAACATAGTAAAGGTACTTTGTCAAGAACTTTGCTTGATTTTTGTATACTTGCACAACTTTTATGATATTTATTTGACATCATCGATCAAAACCACCCGTAAAATGGGCGGATCATGTATCCGTTTACTGATCGTCAGCCTTCTCAAGCTGCACAGCGGTACTTCCCTGCTGCGCCTTGAGCAGGTCACGTATCTCGGTAAGCAAAACGAGCTGAGGATCGGGCTTGGGAGGAGGAGCGGGCTCTTCCTTTTTCTTTCTGTGGAAGCCGTTGACCAGCTTTACTATCGCGAATACGCACAGCGCGGTCAGCAGAAAGCTGATCACTGCCTGAATAAAGCTGCCGAAATTGATAAATGGTCGGTTGCCCCAGGGGATAGTCACTCCGAGAGCGTTAAAGTTTACGCCCGCGAGAATCATTCCGAGAAAAGGCGTGAAAATATCGTTTACCAGTGAATTGACAATAGAAGTGAACGCTCCGCCGACAATAACGCCGACCGCCATATCCAGCACGTTGCCTCTTGAGATAAACTCCTTAAACTCCTTCACAAGCGAGAGTGCTTTATTGTCCTTTGCCATAGCAGATTTTCCTTTCAAATGTCATATTAAGGCTCTTTGTCCCTATGATATTCTAACATATTTATCACATAATGTCAACATTTTTACAGCATTTTTTTCAAAAATTCCCCCGTATAGGAAGCTGGATCTTCCGCGATCTCCTCGGGAGTTCCCGCGGCAACTATCGTTCCGCCCCTGTCGCCGCCCTCGGGACCTATGTCAATGATATAATCCGCGGTTTTTATAAGGTCAAGATTGTGCTCGATGACAAGAACGGTATTGCCGTTGTCGGTAAGCCGCTGAAGTATCTCCACAAGCCGCTTTACGTCCGCGGTGTGAAGTCCCGTGGTAGGCTCGTCCAGAATGTAGATAGTCTTGCCCGTGGAGCGCTTGGAAAGCTCGGTCGCGAGCTTTATGCGCTGCGCCTCGCCGCCCGAAAGCGTCGTGGAGGACTGCCCTATCTTGATATAGCCGAGTCCCACGTCGTTCAGCGTTTTCAGCTTGTTGACTATCCTGGGGATATTCGCGAAAAACTCAACACCCTCCTCTACCGTCATATCCAGCACGTCGAAAATGCTTTTGCCCTTGTATTTTACCTCCAGCGTTTCGCGGTTGTATCGGTGACCCTTGCAGACCTCGCAGGGCACGAAAATATCCGGCAGGAAATGCATTTCTATTTTCAGAATGCCGTCGCCCTCGCAGGCTTCGCAGCGCCCGCCCTTGGTGTTGAACGAGAAACGCCCGGGACCGTAGCCGCGCATTTTCGCGTCGTTGGTCTGCGCGAAAAGCTCGCGTATCTCGGTGAACAGCCCCGTATAGGTGGCGGGATTTGAACGGGGAGTCCTGCCTATTGGCGACTGGTCTATCATAATTACCTTGTCAAGGTGCTCTATGCCTTTCATATCGCGGAATTTCCCGGGACGGGTGCGCGCGCGGTTCAGCTTTGCCACAAGGTGCTTGTAGATTATCTCGTTGACAAGGGAGCTTTTTCCGCTGCCCGAAACTCCGGTCACGCAGGTGAAAACGCCTATCGGAATTTTCACATCGATATTTTTAAGATTATTCTCCTGCGCTCCCACAACGCTAAGCCATTTTTTGCCGACCTCGCGCCGCTTCTCGGGAACGGGTATTTTCAGCTTTCCGCTGAGATACTGCCCCGTGATAGAGCGTTTGCATTTCAGCAGCCCCTTGACGTCGCCGCTGTACAGCACCTCGCCGCCGTTCACGCCCGCTTCCGGTCCGATATCCACTATATAGTCCGCCGCGCGCATAGTGTCCTCGTCGTGCTCCACCACTATAAGGGTATTGCCGAGGTCGCGCAGCCGCTTTAAAGTAGCTATCAGCTTGTTGTTGTCGCGCTGGTGCAGACCTATGCTCGGCTCGTCGAGGATATACAGCACTCCCACAAGGGAGCTTCCTATCTGCGTCGCGAGCCTTATGCGCTGGCTCTCGCCGCCCGAAAGCGTTCCCGCAGCGCGGGACAGCGTGAGATACTCCAGACCCACGCTTTGCAGAAAGCCCAGCCGTGACTTTATCTCCTTAAGAATACGGTCGGCGATCATCTTATCGCGCTCCGAAAGCTCCAGACCGTCAATATATTCCAGAGCCGCGGTAATGGACATCTTGCAGAAATCGCTGATATTCTTGTCCCCCACCGTTACCGAAAGCGCGGCGGGATTGAGCCTTTCGCCGTGACACTCGGGGCACTCAACGTCGCTCATGTACTCCTCAAGTGCGTCGCGGGAATACTGGCTGGAGGTCTCGTTGTAGCGGCGCTCCATATTATTGATAACTCCCTCAAAATCGGTGTAGAACTGCCCGCCGCCCTGGCTGCGAGGGCGCTTTATCAGTATTTTCTCGCCCTTTGTGCCGTAAAGAAGCTCGTCCACTGCCTCGTCCGACAGCTCGGAAAGCGGCTGATCAACGCTGAACCCGTGCTTTTCCGCAAGAGCGTCGAAATACATCGCGGCGATAGTTCCCTCCGCGTAATTCCAGCCCGAGGATTTTATGCCGCCCTCCTTTATGGAGAGGTTCATGTTCGGCATTATCAGCGCGGGGTCTATCCTGCGGGAGCTGCCTATTCCCGTGCACTTCGGGCAGGCACCGAAGGGGTTGTTGAAGGAGAACATGCGCGGCACTAGCTCCTCAATACTCACGCCGTGCTCGGGGCAGGCGTAGCTCTGGGAGAAGTGGAGCTCCCCCCCATCAATAACGTCGATATACACCAGTCCGCCGGTAAGCGAGCCCGCTGTCTCAATGCTGTCCGTAAGGCGGGTCTTTATGCCCTCCTTGATGACCAGACGGTCTACTATTATCTCAATGGAGTGCTTTTTGTTCTTTTCCAACGGGATATTTTCCGACAGATCGTAGGTTATCCCGTCGGCTCTTACCCTTGAAAAGCCGGATTTCCGCGCTGCCTCGAATTCCTTTTTGTGCTCGCCCTTGCGCCCTCTCACCACGGGAGCGAGCACCTGGAATTTCGTCTTTTCGGGGAGCTCCATCACCCTGTCAACAATCTCGTCGATGGTTTGCTGCTTGATGGCGCGGCCGCAGACGGGGCAGTGCGGAACGCCTATCCGCGCGTACATAAGGCGCAGATAGTCGTATATCTCGGTCACCGTGCCCACCGTGGAGCGCGGATTTTTCGAGGTGGTCTTCTGGTCGATGGATATCGCGGGCGACAAGCCCTCGATGCTGTCCACGTCGGGCTTTTCCATCTGTCCGAGGAACATTCTCGCGTAGGAGGACAGGCTCTCCATATAGCGGCGCTGTCCGTCGGCGAATATCGTGTCGAATGCCAGCGAGGATTTCCCCGAGCCGGAAAGCCCCGTCATAACGATGAGCTTGTCCCGCGGAAGCTCCACGTCGATATTTTTAAGGTTATGCTCGCGAGCGCCCTTGATTATGATCTTATCGTTAGCCATTTTTCTATCTCCCTGATCGTTCTTTATTCAGCACAGACCTTAAACAGATCATGCTTTGTATATGTAACAAATTTGCCGCCGTCAAACTCAAAGCACACCACAAAGGGCATGAGCGGCTTTATCTCCTCAAAATCCTCATAGCCGAATTTCGGGTCATAATAATTTATTATCGTGCTGAGAGCCGTTCCGTGGCTGCCGACAGCGATATTTTTTCCCTCAAAGCGGTCAGCCGCGGCTTTGAGCGCGGCAATGTTCCTGCGCTGCACCTCGCGGAGACATTCCCCGCCGCTCAGCTTGTAGTCGAAGTCGCTCCACTGCCGCCGCGCAAAGGAATTGAAATCATCTATCCACACATTGTCAATGCCGCGCTCTCTGAAATCGTGAATGATCTCCACCTCAAGCCCCGCGCTTTCCGCAAAGCCCTTTACCGTATCGACCGCCCTTTTATAGGGGCTGGAGAGCACCGCGGAAATACCCTTATCCGAAAGAAAACGCGTAACAAGCGCGGTGTCGGCAAGCCCCTTTTCGGAAAGCTCCCTTGTCATATCGTCATGGTTATCGTAATTCGGCTGCGCGTGGCGCACAAAATATACCCTTGTCATTTTTATTCTACCTTTCTGCCAAATAATTGTGTAATAATTATAGCATAGCATGGTGAAGTTTTCTTGATTATTTGAGCACTTTAGCTTCGGGAAAATCCAAAATACTGCTCGACTTCCGAAGTCGTTTGTTCAATACCCGTTGTGTCGTCCCACATAATATTCTTAACATCATGTCTGATGACCCATTCAGGTATAATCCCTTCATTGCCGCCTACGGAGCCGTACGCGTTTTCGATGATATTTTCCTTTTCGGCTTCGGACAGATCGCTTCGATTTTTTATCGAATCAAGATTTGTATGGTCGGGGCGATTGAAAAAGTCAAACTTTGTTCCGCGGTTGCACAAATGCACCGCATGGGTCGCAACGGGAATTACCGCTTCGTAATCAATGTCACCCTCACATATTATCACATCATGTTTTTCCGATAAAACTATCAAGTCGGTAATGATCATTGGGGTCACTTCAGCAAGAAAGTGTTTTTCCCTCTCACCAATAACCTTGCGTGGCAGAGCCCAAAAATCCTTTACGCCGTATTCCCTTTCAAAATCATAACACATATATGGCTGATAAACTGGGCTGGCAGCTTTACGATGCCAATTTCTGCTTTCGTCGGTGCTGTAAACATAAAAGCCGTATTTATCACGGAGCTTATTGGAAATAGTAGTTTTTCCTCTCCCCCAGATGAAGTACACTTTCATTAGCCTGTCCTTGATTATATTGTCGGCAATATACATATTTCCTACTCCTGCAATTCCTTTATCCTGTCGCGCAGATACGCCGCGTGTTCGAAATCAAGCAGCTTCGCCGCCTTTTTCATCTCGACGGTATACTGAGCGATGAGCTTCTCGCGCTCCGC
>CAZKJC010000195.1:0-5262 GCA_964552995.1 uncultured Ruminococcus sp. | reverse complement strand
CCCGCTTTTGTCGGATTTTCTTCTTTCCCCCCTCCCCGTAGGTGTCAGCCCCAGTCCGAGCGCGTGAAAGCTCCGCTTTCTCAAAATAATTGAGAGGATAAACATATAAAATTCAACTTTAACAAATTAAAAGGAGAGCCACATTGCAAATCTAACAAAATATGCGTGTCAGCATAAATTATCATTTAAAACAACATCAAACCACTAAAAATTCCTCTTTATCTATTGTAAAATCCCAGAAAATATGCTACAATATATACAGCCAGACAGAAAAGGAGCTTTACTATGAACAACCCCAATACCCCGCAAAACCGTCCGCCGTATACCCAATATCAACAATACCCTCAGAATCCGCCGCCTAAGCAGTCGCCGTCGGGCGGAGAGCTTTTCGTGGGTCTGAATATATTAAGCAAAATAGGAGTCGTATTCATTATACTCGGAGTTATAGCGTTCGCGGCAGTGTCGGAGGGCTATCTCCCGCCAATGGCGAGAACTATAATGATCTTCGCGGTCGGTGCCGTAATGGCGGGCGCGGGAGAGCTTTTCTACCGTATGCATTCCGCGATCTTCGCGAGAGCGCTCACCCTGGGCGCAATAATCGACGTCGCGGTGTCGGTGCTGATAAGCTATTACGGACTGGTCTCCATCAACTGGATCGCCGCAATAGGCATCGGTACGGGATTGTCGCTGGGCGGCATGACGCTGGCATGGCGCTATAAGTCCCGGACGGTAATGATAACAACACTTATATGTGCTTTTTTGCCCTTTTGGGCGGCGATCGCGGAAAAAGCCGGATTCTTCTCGGTGCTGACCTATCTGCTCGTGATACAAGGCGCGGCGGTGATCGTGGCGGCTCACAAAAAATGGATCGCGGTTATGCCCACAGGTATGGCTTGCAACATCATCACTATAATATGTATGCCGTTCTTCGCCGAGCTGCATACTAACTCCGGATCATTTATAACGGCGATGCTCGTTTCCGCGTACACATTATTATCCTACGGAATATACTCCGCGTATTCGCTGGTAAGCGCCAAGAGAAGCGGCGGAGCAATGTCGGCGGGCAGCCGGACATTGTTCATCACAGCGCAGACCATCACGATCTTCGTCGTGCTGATCATTATGCTGATATACACCGACAGAGCCTCGGCGGGCGCGGCACTGTTTATGCTGGCTGCAATATATTTGGGGCTGAGAATAGCCTTTGCGGCTACCGTGGGGAATAAAACCACAGTCGTTACCTGTATTGACAACCTGTTTCTGGCGGCGGTGTCCCTTGCCATATTCACGGCATTCGTAGGAAGATACGCTTATCTGATATTCCATTTGTTTGCGGCGGCTGTCATGGTGTGGGGTCTGCTGTCGAACCGGAAAATGCTCAGGGTGTGGGGATATATCCTGCTGTCGCTGGCGGAGGCTTATTTCCTGATATACTGCTGCACGGCAAATATCGAGTTTTTCATGTGGCAGTTCACGCTGAACGTGCTGATATGGCTCGGGCTGATGATATTCAATATTGTAAGGAAGAAAGAGGGAGTTCCCTTTGATCTGTACACCGCCGCGGTAATGGTAAACCTGGGAGCATACGCAAGCTATATGCTGTCGGTGAAGCTGATGGGTGCGCTTATAGAAACGGGCGCGGTCGCCGGGGGGACGCAGGGGCTTTACAGCACGGCGTTCTCCGCGGCGGCATGGCTGCTGCTGGGATTTGTTTCGGGAAAGCTCAGGCATATGAAAAAGGGCGCGGCATGGCTCTCTCTGTCGCTGTATACGGTGGGACTGCTTTTCCTGCTTACCGCAAATATACACAACGCGCAGGCGGCGGAAAGCACAGTGCTCGCGGTCATACTGACTATCGTGCTTAATGTGGCTTCGGTGGCGGCAACGCTGGATATGGCGCTAAAGATAAAGTCGCTCGCGCCGAAATTCGCCCGCGCGGTGGGGCTGGTGGTGTCGGCATACGGGCTGTACGCGCTGACGATAACGCTGGGGTCAAACAAGTGGGTGGTTTTCGCAAGCTGTATTATAAGTATAGTATACCTCGCGATGGCGGCGCTGTGGATAGTTTTCGGGTTCAAAAGGAGCAACGCGCTGTTAAGGCGCTTCGGGCTGGCGCTTGCGCTGCTGTCGGCGGCTAAGCTGTTTTTGTTTGATTTCAGAGGACTTGACGCGGTGGGGAGAACGCTTATGTTTATAGGCTTCGGTCTGACGCTGCTGTGCATATCCTTTGCGTATGGGTTTGTCAGCAAAAAGATGAAGAACAGGTAAACCGGAATTTTGAAAAATATTGATTATCTTTTATGGCTTCGGCGGGAAAACGGGCTCCCTCACCCGCCTTATGGAGAGGAAAGGGAGTTTTACGATATGGTGTCCTCGGGGGACGTCGAGGGTATACTGGAGCTTCGGCGGAAGTACCCCTCCGAACCGGACGGCGGCTCGGAAAAGGGCAGCCTGTCGGACAATCCCGTCCGCAACGCCATATATCATCTTGTGGCGAACTGCACCATAATAACGCGCCGATGCATTGCCGCGGGAATGTCGCAGGAGCAGGCGTACACCCTGAGCGATATTTTTATCCGCCGCGCGGACGGCTGCCGAACCGTTGCGGAGGTCGCGCAGGTGAACGACGAAATGTCTCTGGAATTTGCGGAGAGAATGAGGGGATCTTCGGTCGGAAGCGGACTTTCTCCCGCCGTAAAGCGCGCGGTGCGGTATATCGAGGATAATTTGTATAATAAACTGGTCGTTTCGGATATCGCGGCGGCAACGGGGTATAACCGAAGCCATCTCTCGGCGCTTTTCAAGCGGGAAATGGGGATCACCATAACGGAATGCATTCGTAAAATGCGTATCGAGGAGGCAAAAAAGCTGATCTCGAAGGACGTTCGGCTTTCGGTGGTGGCGAACTCGCTGGGATTTTGCTCGCAAAGCCATTTTTGCAAGTGCTTCAAAGATAAAACAGGCATGACTCCGCTGGAATATCATGGTATCTGTGACGGCTCGGATCTGTAAAAAAATTCAAAAAATATGTGTTTGAACGGCGCGTTTTTTGAGATCAAAAAACGCGTTTTTCGTTGATTTTTGCTCAAAAAGTTATTAAATCGGTGTGCGAGTTTGCCGTTGTATTGACATCAATTGCATATACAAACTTAAATTTTTTTAGAAATATTATACAATTTTATTATAGAATTGTATAATATTTCTTTTTTATGGGATATTTTCTTTAAAATGTAAGAGCATTTTTAATACAAAAAAGGATATCTAAGTAATTTATTCTATTTTATGTAACTGGATATTGTCGAAAATGGCATATAAATTTCTATAAATGTATATATTTAGCGGCTAATTGTGTGTATTTTTCGTAAACACCACAAGTACAACACAACATGAACGCGCTGAACGCGTACAATGCTCTGAACGCTAACGTAAGCGGTCTGAAGAAGGCTTCCGAGAAGCTCTCCAGCGGTTACAGGATCAACCGCGCGGGCGACGACGCGGCAGGTCTGGCGATCTCCGAGAAGATGAGATCTCAGATCCGCGGTCTGAACCAGGCAGTTCGCAACTCTCAGGACGGTATCAACATGGTACAGACCTTTGAGGGCGCTGCTCAGGAGACACACTCCATTCTGCAGAGAATGAAGGAGCTGGCTACCGAGTCCGCTAACGGCACATACGATAACGCTACCGACCGTGCTGCTATCCAGCTCGAGTTCGATCAGCTGAACGATGAGCTGAATCAGATCGCTGATACTGACTTCAACGGCACTATCGTGCTGAACGGCGGCGTTATGGCTGACGGCACTGTTGCTCAGAACGGCGAGTTCAACTATGCTAACGGTTACACCGAGACCGTTGTTGCTGCTAAGGCGACCGATTATTCCGCTGAGGTTAACGAACAGCATAAAATGTGCGACCAGACTTACTACAACAAGTCTGTTGCTGATTCTGTTTATGCAGCTGTAAAGGTAGATGTTGCAGATGTTGCTGATTCCACTACTAATAAGGCAACAATCAACGTAACCTTTATGTTTGACGGCGAGCGTTGGGTAGCTGATACCGTTACCGACAAGGACGGCAATGTTATCGAGGGCGCACGCGCTGCGGGTCTTGAGGCTCGCGAGGTTGACCGTGACAACGCGACCGGTACCGGCGGCTTTGAGGTTATCGCGGGTAAGGATCCCTACACCGGAGAGGACATCGTTGCTACAAACGTTATCTTTGACGAGATAAAAGGTCCCGTTAAGAAAGGCGATACCGTAACCGTTAGCTTCGATAACTCTGTTGCTACAACATATGCTCCCGAAAACGGCGGAATAATGGAAGATTCCATTAAGGCTGACGCTGCTGCGACATTTACCGAGGGCGAGGTTAGAAACCTTATCGGCTTTAAACTTAGCAGCACAATAACCGATGATGCCATGACAAGCGACCTTAAGGCTGTGCTGGCAGACTTTGCAGGCGTTGCAGAAGTAACCGCTACCTATGCAGACGGTAAGGTTGCCGATCTGTCCACGGTTACAATCAGTGGTACAGATGCTGTTGCGACCTACGCTGTTGACGCAAACGGCAATGTAACGGCTACATCCACAGATACCGGTAAGGAGTATGTACTTGGTAAAATTACTCTTGATCAGTTCGTAGGTTCTACTCCCGCACAGGATGCAAAGGCGGAGAATGTGACATCAGATAATACAGATGGTGTTGATTTCAATGGCGATGCTGTAGATCAACTCACGGCTGCTGTAATTGCAAAACTCGATAATGCTGCTACTGCTACGGATACCGAAAAGTACACTATTACTCTTGAACTGACTACTAAGGGTGCCAACGCAGCTGCTGATGTTTGGACAGCTTCTTACACCTATAAAGATGCTGATGGCAATGATGTTAACGGAACGGCATTTACATTTACTGGTAGCGAAATTCAAGCACTGACACAGGATGATACTGGTACGACCATAGGCACAAGTGTATATTCCAGAAACGATCAGAATCAGGGCGATACAATTACCTTTGATTACACAGCTGCTACCAGCCCTAAGAACGACCTTGATGCAACCAAGGCAGGCGATGTTAAATTCAAGTTTAACGTTGACGCGTTTAACTATGCTGATATGAGCGATCTGAATGTACACGCTGTTGCAACTCCCAAGGTAGCTACCATGGCTTCCAAGGTTGCTGAAGACGGTGTAACCGTTGCGAACGCGTTCAACAACTCCACCGCTCGCATGACCTACACCGACAACATCACTCTCCAGACCG
>CAZKJC010000194.1:0-5263 GCA_964552995.1 uncultured Ruminococcus sp. | reverse complement strand
CGAGAACGTGGGCAAGACCGCCCGCCACGGCACCTATTTTGAGATGCTGGGCAACTTTTCCTTCGGCGACTACTTCAAGCACGAGGCTATCGCTTGGGCGTGGGAATACCTCACCAAGGTGCTGGAGATACCCGCGGAAAAGCTCTGGATAACCATTTATGAAGAGGACGACGAGGCGGGAGAGATATGGGCGAACGAGATAGGAGTGCCCCGCGACAGGATAATAAAGCTCGGCAAGGCGGATAATTTCTGGGAACACGGCAGCGGTCCCTGCGGACCCTGCTCGGAGATACATTTCGACCGCGGCGAGAAATACGGTCCTCTGGAGAGCTTTGAACAGGCGGAGGACTGCGACCGCATTATCGAGATATGGAACAACGTTTTCACCCAGTTCGACAACGACGGCAACGGTAACTACACCCAGCTCGCCACAAAGAATATCGACACCGGTATGGGTCTGGAGCGCCTTGCGTGCGTAATGCAGGATGTTGACAACCTCTTTGAGGTGGACACGGTGCAGAATATCATGAAGCGTATCTGCTCCATAATAGGCGTTGAGTATAAGTCCGACGAGAAAAAGGATATTTCGATACGCGTTATAACCGACCATATCCGTTCCACCACCTTTATGGTGGGCGACGGCATTCTGCCCTCGAACGAGGGTCGCGGCTACGTTCTGCGCAGATTGCTCAGAAGAGCGGCGCGCCACGGCAGACTTCTCGGCTATAACAAGCCTTTCCTGTATGAGGTATGCGATACGGTAATTGATGAGAATCTTTCAGCATATCCCGAGCTCGGCGAAAAGCGGGCGTATATCAAAAAGGTGATCCAGACCGAGGAGGAGAGCTTCGCAAAGACCATCGACAAGGGCACAGAGATACTCTCCGAGATGATAGGCGAGCTTCGCAAGGCAGGTAAGACCATTCTCGCGGGAGAGGACGTTTTCAAGCTGCACGATACCTACGGATTCCCCATCGATCTCACAAAGGAGATATTGCACGAAAACGGTCTTGAGGCGGACGAGGACGGCTTCCATGAGTGCATGAAGGTGCAGAAAGAGACCGCGAGAGCCAACAAGTCCCTCGGCGGCGGCTGGGATAACGCGAAAAACTCCGCGCTTGACGCGTACAAAACAAATTTTGTAGGCTACGAAACGCTTACGGCGGAAACGAAAATTCTTGCCATTGTAAAGAACGGCGAGATAGCGGAGCTTTGCGGCGAGGGCGACGAGGTGAGCGTAGTGATCGAGGATACGCCCTTCTATGCGGAGATGGGCGGTCAGGTAGGCGACTGCGGAACTATCACAAACGGCTCGAGCGTTCTTGAGGTAAAGGATACGCAGAAGCTGGGCGGCGGACAGTTCGTATGCGAATGTAAGGTGATTTCGGGCGGATTTTCCGTCGGCGATAAGGTAACGGCTGCCGTTGACACGCAAAAGCGCATGGCAACACAGCGTAACCATACCTGCTGCCATCTGCTTCAGGCGGCGCTGCGCGAGGTGCTGGGCGACCACGTTCACCAGAGCGGTTCTTATGTTGATCCCTATCGCTGCCGCTTCGATTTCAGCCATTTCAGCGCCATGACCGCGGAGGAGATAAAGCGCGTTGAGGATTATGTAAACAAGGTGATTTTTGAGGCGCTCCCCGTTGTCACGGAGGTACTGCCTATCGAGGAAGCCAAGAAGAAAGGCGCTATGGCGCTGTTTGGCGAGAAGTACGGCGATGTTGTGCGCGTAGTGAGCGTGGGCGGATACTCCACCGAGTTCTGCGGCGGTACGCATCTGAAAAATTCCTCCGAAGCGGGCTTGTTCAAGATAGTTTCGGAAAGCTCCGTAGCGAGCGGCGTAAGACGTATCGAGGCGGTAACAGGCGCGAACGTTCTGGAAATGCTGAATAACGCCCTTGGCGAGCTGGACAGCGCGGCTAAGGCGCTGAAGTTGCCCAACTCCAACGATATAGTTACCCGCTGCGAGGGTCTGATGAACGAGCTCCGCGAAAAGGACAGGAAGATACAGTCCATGGAGCAGGCGGCGGCGAACGCGCAGCTCGGAAATCTGGGCGAAAACGTCCCCGAGATAAACGGCGTGAAGCTGATAACGGCGGCGCTTGACGGCACGGGCGCGGACGGTCTGCGCAAGCTCGGCGACAGCCTGGCGGACAGATTCGATTGCTTTGTGGCGGTTCTCGCGGGAACTAACGAGGGCAAGAGCAACATTCTCTGCAAGTGCTCCAAGAGCGCAGTGGCAAAGGGCGCGAACGCGGGAACACTCGTGCGCGAGATCGCGGCTGTCGCAGGCGGCAAGGGCGGCGGAAAGCCCGACCAGGCAATGGCGGGAATCCCCGACGTGGGCAAAATAAAGGACGCACTGGCAGCAGCGGAGGAGATCGTAAAGAAATACGTCGAGTAAACGCCCACGCATGAATTTCCCGCAAGCCTAAAGTTTTGTGCAATATGGAAGTAAATGCTTAAAGTGTTATGTGCTGTTACCCTTCGGCGATAGAAAGGAGCGTAAAAATGTCAAGAGAAATACGTACGTCCGCCAAAGCGGTAATAATTCAAGACGGCAAAATGCTTGCCATAAAGCTTAGTGACGGAAAAGAGGAATGGTATATCCTGCCCGGAGGCGGGCAGGACAGTGAAGAAATACTTCCTCAAGCGGTTGAACGCGAGGTCAAAGAGGAAGCGGGAATAGATGTCAAATGCAAGGACTTGCTTTTTGTTATAGAAGGGGTTCACGGGGAAAGCTTTCATAGGGTCGATTTGGTGTTTTTATGCGAGTACCTGGGAAAAGCGGAAAACGCAGTGCTTCAAGGCGACACCAATCAGGTCGGTTTTGACTGGCTGGAGCTGTCGGAATTGAATGCGCTGCCGCTGTACCCGTCTAAGCTTCGCCGCCCGATAATGAATTTTTATGAGGGAAAGGAATACGCGAGGTATTTGGGTAACGAGGAGGTAGGTGATCCCGAATGCTTGGAATAGATGAATATATTCATGAGCTGACAAATAAATTAAAGGATGCTTTTGGCGAAAGACTGACATATGTAGGATTGCAGGGCAGCTACCTTCGCGGCGAGGAGACCGAAAGCAGTGACATTGACATTATGGCTGTAATTGACGATATTTCTGTCAAGGATCTGAAAACCTATCAAGACGCACTTATTTCGGTGGGAAATTTTGATAGATCCTGCGGCTTCATCTGCGGGAAATCCGACCTGGCACATTGGAATCCATTGGAAATATTTCATTTATTAAATGCCACAAAGGATTATTACGGAGAATTAAAAAAGCTTGTTCCCTCATATACCCTTGAAGATGAAAGGAATTACACAAAATTAAGCTTAAATAATCTCTATCATGAAATTTGTCACCGCTATATACATGCCGATAGGGAATACAATATTTCACGGCTGCCCATGACCTGCAAATCGGTATTTTTTATTATGCAGCATTTGTATTATTTAAGCAGCGGTGATTTTATCGCGACAAAACGAGAATTGCTTGAATGTGTGCAGGGTGAGGATAAAGACGTTTTGGAACTGAGTATATCCTTACAAAAAAATATCGGTTATGATTTTGACAGTGCCTTTTCTTTGTTGTTTAACTGGTGTCGGAACGCGTTGTTGAGGATATAAAAAACTTTAAATACAAACGAAAGGATATGCCTATGTATTTTTTTCACAAAGCTTAGAAAGCGAAGCTCGTGAAGCGGCGTTTGTGGCGGTGCGGGAAATTCTTTTAAATAAATTCAATTATTGTCAGCAAAACTTAACCGCATCACAGCATAGATCAACATAAATTGCCCCATGAAAAGCAATAGGCACAATATAGGAGATGATTATTATGGACAACTGTTTATTTTGCAAAATAATAGCGGGGGAGATCCCCTCGACAAAGGTGTATGAGGACGACAAGGTGCTCGCGTTTCGTGACATAAACCCGCAAGCTCCCACGCATATTCTGGTTATTCCGAAGGAGCATATCGGGGGCGTGGACGAGCTGAACGCGGATAACGCGGCGGTGGTATCGCATATATTTGTGAAGATCGCCGAGATAGCCAAGCAAGAGGGTCTGAGCGGCGGCTACCGCGTGGTGTCGAATATCGGAGAGGACGGCGGTCAGACGGTGCGCCATCTGCATTTTCACATACTTGGCGGCAAAAAGCTGCGCGAGGGTATGGCGTAATATATGGCAAGAATAGACGAGCCGCGGCTCAAGGCACAGCTTAAGGCGGGGGAGCCCTCGCGGGTGTATTTCCTCTTCGGCGAGGAAAAGTATCTTGTGAAGATGTACGCGGATAAGATAGTTTCCGCGGTGTTGGGCGGCGAGGCGGACGAGATGAATTTCATGAAATTCACGGGAAACCCGCGCTCCGACGAGCTTTCGGATCATGTGGACAGCCTGCCGTTTTTCGCGGAGCGCAAGTGCGTGCTGATAAACGATCTTGAGCCGGACGGCATGGATAACGCGGAGCTTAACGCGTATATAAAGATCGTCGAGGATATCCCCGAAACGACCGTCCTGGTCATAGCGGAGAGAAACGTGGATATCGACTCCAAAAAGCCCAAGGCTAAAGCAAAAAAGCTGATGGCGGCGGTGGAGAAAGCCGGCAGCGTCTGCGAGCTGTGCTTTATGGGCGCGGCGCAGGTGGCGGCTATGGCGGAAAAAAGAGCGGCACGGGCGGGCTGCGCGCTTTCCCGCGAAAACGGGATATACTTAGCGGAGGTCTGCGGGCGAAGCCTTACCGCCGTATCCCAAGAGGTGGACAAGCTCTGCGCCTATAAAGCGGGCGGCGAGATAACCCGCGAGGATATAGTGAAGCTCACGCCGAAGCCCGTTGAGTCAAGCGTCTATACGCTTGCGGGGGAGATATTCGCGGGGCGCAGGGACAATGCTTTCAGAATTTTGGACGATCTGTTCGTGCAGCAGATAGAGCCGATAATAATTCTCGCGTCGCTGTCGTCGCATTTTACCGACCTGTACCGAGCCAAGCTGGGGCAGATGTCGAAAAAGAGCTACAACGACGCTGCCGCGGCGTTCAGATATCCCCCTAACCGCGCGTTTCTGATGAAAAAGGCATACGGCTCGGCAACAAAGCTGACGGAGAGGTATCTGGGAGAGTGCGTGGGGATACTCTATAAGACCAACCGCCTGCTGAATTCCTCCAAAGCCGATAATAGAACGCTTATCGAGGAGGCGCTGACGGAGATATACGCGCGGCCGAACTAGAATAGAATAAGAATGAAACGATTAAATCAGGCGATAA
>CAZKJC010000193.1:0-5307 GCA_964552995.1 uncultured Ruminococcus sp. | reverse complement strand
TTTTAAATCATTTACTCCTCGTCAACATATATTAACAGCTCCTTGTCAACATAACTTAAAAACATTGTGGCTCAGATCAACATTTTATATAAAGACTGACAAAAGCGGAAAGCTCAAAATGGCTTTCCGCTTTTTTGTTTCACCAATAATAAAGCGTTCCTGTTTCGGTCGCAGTGCTGTGCAGCTTAACACCGAAAACGCCGTCAAGGATACCGCTGCTGAAAACATTCTCGGGAGTATCCATGGCGCAAAGTCTGCCGTCGGAGAGCACCGCGATCCTGTCGGAGTATTTCAGCGCCATGGGAAGATCGTGCAGCACGGTCACCACCGCTCTCCCGTCGTCCGCAAGGCTTCTGCACAGCTCCATAAGTTTCATCTGGTGGGAAATGTCCATAAACGAGGTCGGCTCGTCCATAAGTATCACGGGGGAATCCTGCGCCAGCGCCATAGCCAGAAATACCCGCTGCTGAGTGCCGCCCGACAGCCTTGTCATGCTTTCTCCCGAAAGCTCGCTCAGACCCGTTATTTTCAGTGCCCGCTCCGCCGCTTCGATATCCTCACTGCGATAGCGGCGCGGATAGGACAAATGCGCAAATCGTCCGTGAAGCACCATCGTCATTACCGAAAGCTCGGGTATCTTTTTGGATTGCGGCAGGTAGGCTGCTCTGCGCGCAACAGCCGCCGCGGAGAGCTTCTCAATGGGCGTTCCCCCCGCAAGAATGCTGCCCGCGCTTTTCGGAACGATCCCTATCAAAGCCTTAAGCAGCGTGCTTTTTCCGCTGCCGTTTGGTCCGACTATCGAGGTGATCTCACCGCCCGCGAAGCCTATTGAAATATCATGCAGCACCTCGCGCCCGTAGCCCGCGCACAGATTTTCCGCCGATAAAAGTATCTTATTCAAAACATACCCCCAAATCGGTCACAGCGTACAGATAATTTACGTTCTCAAAAAATTACGAGTGAAATTGAATGTTCCCGCCGAAAGCGATCCCCGAACTGTCAACTGTCAACTATACACTGTCAACTGCCATGTCCGCCCTTGTGGCGGAGCAGCAACAGAATAAAAAACGGCGCTCCGATAGCGGACAGCACTATCCCCGTAGGTATTTCATAGGGAGCGAAGAGCGTCCGCGCGGCGCAGTCGCAAAGCGTCACCAGCGCAGCGCCGAAAATCGCGGAGAGCGGCAGCAAAAGGCGGTTTTCCCCACCAACGAGCTTACGCGCGATATTGGGAACCACCAGACCCACAAAGCCGAGCAGACCCGCGAAGCTCACGCTCGCTCCCGCCAGAAGCGCGGCAAGCGCGAGAAAAACCGTGCGCATTTTCCTTGCGGAAAGCCCCAGTCCCTGTGCCGTTTCCTCGCCCATTGACAGCAGGTCAAGCTCGTTGGCAAGCGATATCACCGCCGCCAGTCCGACAACTATCATTATTCCCGCGGGGAACAGCCGTGAGGCTGAAACTCCCGAAAACCCTCCCGTGCGGAAATCCGCGGTGACAGCTCCCACCTCGGGGATAAGCGTGATGATCCCCTCCGAAACGGCGGTGAGAAAGCTGTTCACAGCCACTCCGCCAAGGATAACCGCCGAGCGCGACGCGGAGACCTTCTGCGCCGCAAAGGCGACGGTAAGCACCGCCAGCAGCGCTCCCAGGAATGCCGACCCTGCCACAGCCCAGCCGTATGCTGCTCCGAACGCGCAGCATATCGTAACTCCCAGCCCCGCACCCGCGTTTACCCCGATGATCCCCGGGGAAGCCAGGCGGTTTGCGAGCACTCCTTGTATTACCGTGCCCGAAGCGGCAAGTCCCGCCCCCGCCAGCAGACAGGCGATGGTTCTCGGCAGCCGCGCGTAGCGGAATATCCTCCACTCGGGGGTATTCCCGCCGAAAAGCTCCGCGGGGGACAGCCATACCGCCCCCACGCAAAGACTAAGGATCGCCGCCAGGATACACCCCGCCGAAACTATCAGAAAAATCGTTCCGTATTTTTTCATTGCTCACCGTCAAGTATGCGCTCCAGACCCTCGTAAGCCTCTCCCCATCGTGAGTTGGGCTTCTGGTTATAAAGCCGCTTGTCCATGATATACACCCGTTTTTCTTTAACGGCGGTAAGCTCCTCCCAGGCGGGATTATCCGCTATAAACTCGTCTACCTTCTGCTGTGAGCCTTCCTCGTTCCCGAGATAAACTATAAAAATATAATCGGGATCGGATCTTATAATGTACTCCATGCTCAGATTTTCAAGCAGCGAATCCTCGCTGTCCGCGATATTTACGCAGCCAAGCGCCTTGAGCATTTCACCGAGCACGTTGCCGCTGCTGTTCTTCGCGCGGACGCTGGCGGAGGAGGCTCTGAGCGACAACACCGTGGGAGCGCCGCTCTCCGAAACGCGGCTTTCGCTGTGAGCCATTACCGCGTCTATCTGCGCCTGTATATCCGTTCCGTTGATCTTATATAAGTCTTTTCTGCCGGTGATATCGGTGCAGATATCCAGCATATGAAGATAGTCCGCGAAATCCGACACGTCAAAATATGCCGCGGGAATCTCCGCGCTCTCCAGCGTTTCCAGCCATTCCAGGTCGGCGCGGATATTGGGGCTTGCTATCACAAGATCGGGAGAAGCCAAGAACAGCATTTCAAGGCTGAGATCGTTGATCTTGCCGAGATTTACCGCGCTGTCGGAAAGCGGAAGCTCGAAATCGTCCCACGCGTCGTCGGGAGCGGCAGCGATCTCTCCGCCCGCCAGATACCACACGTCCGCAAAGCTGCCCAGAAGCACCGCGACGCTTTTCGGGCTGCTTACCGTAACGGTTCTGTTAAGGTCGTCGATAAAGGTATATCCCTCCGCGGGAGCGATATCGGCGGTATTATCGGGAGCGTTCGTATCATCCGTGCCGCTCTTGCACCCCGTAAGGAGCAGCGCCGCGGCAAGCAGTCCACAAAGCAGCTTTCTCAACAGGTCGCACCGCCCTTTACGTTCTTTTTCAGCACCGCGCTCTTGTCGATCCTGTCATTCAGCAGCTTATCCTGAACATAATCGAAGCCGAGCCGCTCGATGGTGTCCGCGAAGCGCTCGCCCGATATTCCCTCGTCACGGAAGAACAGTATCGCGCGCTCGATGACCTCCAAAACCTCCTCCTCGGAGGTAAACAGCTTATCAAGAGGCTTTCCGAATGCGATCTTCTTGCCCCATCTTCCGCCGATACATATCTTATATCCGTTGGTGTATTCGGGAACCGCGCCGAAAGGACATTTCTCCTTGCAGCGCCCGCAGTTGTTGCAGTCGGCGGCGATGTTCAGCTTGCCGTCGACTACCGCGGCCGCCTTTATGGGGCAGGAGGTCTCTACCTGGCACTTTTTGCAGCCGCGGCACATATCTCCGTTTACAACGGGAACGCGCTGACCGATAATTCCCAGGTCGTTCAGATCGGGCTTTACGCAGTTGTTGGGACAGCCGCCCACCGCTATCTTGAATTTGTGCGGGAGCGTTACGTCGTGATAGCCGAGATAGAATCTCTCGTGTATCTTCTCGCTCAGCCCGAAGCTGTCCAGCAGACCGTACTGGCAGGTCGTGCCCTTGCAGGAGACCACGGGGCGCACCAGCGAGCCGGTGCCGCCGGTAAGCAGGTCATGCTCATGCAGGAACTCCATCAGCTCGTCCAGCACCGCGTAGCGGACGCCTTGTATCTCCAGCGTCAGGCGGGAGGTCATCGTTACCTCGCCGCTGCCGAATTTCTCCGCAGCCTCGGCGATAGCTTTCTGATCGGCGGCGGTTATCTTGCCGTTTTTAGTGATGATCCTCACGTTGAACACGTCGGGGTAACGCTTGTCCCAAAGGCAGCCCAAAGCCTTAACGCGCTTCATCTCCTCGGGCGGGAGCTTACCCGAAGCGTTCTCCACCTTTACCGTATTGAAGAACGCGCCGCCCTCCAGCACTTTTGTGTTGGTGTATCCGTAATGCTTCAGGCGGTTTTGCAGGAAATACCCGCGCTTGCCCTTAGCGCAGACAAGCAGCAGCTTTTCGTCCTTGGGTATGCCCTCAAGCTCGCCGAGCACCTTGCCGAGATCGACCCACTGCGCGCCGAACAGCTTAGGCTCGGGCTGCGCGTCGATCACGCGGTAGCCCTTTGCCGCGCCGCTGAGATATTCCGCGGGGGTAAAGCTCTCCAGCTCGCCGCTTATCTTGTTTTCAAGTATGCAGCACGCCTGTACGAATGGGTGAATAGCCGTGGAGAAGGGCGGCGCGTATGCCATATCCAGCGTGTCGAAATCGCCGAGGGTCAGACCCGCGGATATCCCCACCACCGCTATATCGGTCATTTTATCCACAGCGCCCGCGCCAATCACCTGCATACCGAGCAGCTTGCCCGTGCCCTTGTCCGCGATGAGCTTTGTGACAAAGGTGTCGGAATCGGGATAATAGTGCGCCTTGTCGTCGGTAACGGCAACAGCCGTTATCACGTCGTAGCCCGCGTTTTTCGCCTGCTCCTCCGAAAGACCCGTGCGACCCGCGTTAAGTCCCTCCGCGAGCCGTACCACGCCCGTGCCCAGACAGCCCGCATAGGGAGCTTCGCTGCCCGTAAGCGTTTTCGCCAGACATCTCGCGGTAATGTTCGCGGTAGAGCCCATTGCCGACCACTGCCGCGCTCCCGTTATGCGGTTCTTCACCACCGCGCAGTCGCCCGCCGCGTAAATATCGGGGAGATTTGTCCGCTGATACTCGTCCACCGCGACAGCGCCGTTTATCAGCTCAATGCCGCTGTCCTTGAGGAAGTCCGTGGCGGGGCGAACTCCGATACTCATTATAACTATATCCGCGGAGATGTCGCCCGCGCTCGTGGAAACTCCCTCAACGCGTTCGCCGCCCTTTACCGCGGTAAGAGTGGTGTTTGTAAGTATCTTAAGCCCCTTTTGCCGCAGCAGACGCGCCGCATAGCCCGCCATTTCGGGATCGAGAACATTGGGGAGTATCTGTCCGCCCATATCTATAAGTGTTACGGAGAGCTTCTGCGCCATAAGGTTTTCCGCCATTTCCATGCCGATAAAGCCCGCGCCGATGACTACCGCGCTTTTCGCGGAATTTCTCTGTATAAACTCGCGGATATTTATCGCGTCGTCGGGAGTGCGCACGGAGAATACCCCCGAAAGCTCCGCGCCATCGACCTTGGGGATTATGGGAGAAGCGCCCGTCGCAATTATCAGCTTGTCGTAGGATTCCTCATATGTATTTCCGTCGGTAACGGAGCGCAGCGCCACCGTCTTTTTCGCGTGGTCTACCGAAACAGCCTCCTGTCCCGTGAAAACCTCCG
>CAZKJC010000192.1:0-5391 GCA_964552995.1 uncultured Ruminococcus sp. | reverse complement strand
AGACCACACCGCAGGGCGTGAACGTTTGCACATTCAGAATAGCGGTTGACAGGCGTTACCGGGCAAAGGGGGAAGAAAGAAAATCGGATTTCTTTAACGTTGTTGCGTGGCGCAAGCACGCAGAATTTGTAACACGCTATTTCTCAAAGGGGCGCTCAATTCTGGTCGAAGGCGAGCTTCAGACACGCGGCTATACGGATAAAAACGGAAATCCTGCAATGTGGTATGAGATTATTGCCGACAGGCTCGGATTTACGGGAGAGCCTAAGCCCCAAACAAACAGCGCTCCGCAGACAGTGCCGACGCCGCAGTACAACGGCGCTCCGACAGAGCTCAGTGATTTGCCGGAGCTTGAGGATACAACCGACGATTCCAATGGCTTTACGGCTTATTTGTGGATATCTGCCAGGAGATAACCGAAACAATAATCTCCACCATAAGCGACAACTCAAACTTTACGCAGGAGTGGATAACGGGTCTTGCAACTCTCGGTATTGTACCTGTTCTTGCGGGATTGATATTTATGATATGCTATATGATACTGCTATTCTCATTTATAGCCCGCGGAATAGAGATGATGATAATGCAGGTCGGTGTTCCGCTTGCTTGCGTAGGGCTTCTGGACAACGATAAGGGCGTTTTCAAGGCATACATAAATCAGTTTGTAAAAGCCTTTTTAACAACGATCGTGCAAATTATGCTCTGTAAAATTGGGCTTACGCTTATGCTTGGTACCACCATAACCACAAGCACAAATATTATAATGGGAATAGGCTGTATGATATCAGCAATCTCCATTCCGAAGGTAATGCGTGAGTTTCTTGTGCCTACGGGCGGCGACGGTAAAATCGGCAATACGGTGTTCCAGTCGGTACACGCCGTATCGCTTATGCAGTCGGTTTTAAAGTAGGTGCGCTATATGGAAACATTAAATAACCTCAGTCACGTTTTGCAGGGACTCATTCTGGCAGGGCTTTCGCTCCGTGTTGTCTTTTGCATGATAAAATTGTCGCACGAGGAAGAAGAACAGGCGCGGTATAAAAAGCGCATAAAAAACTGTATTGTTGCCGCGGTTATATCGCAGATCATTTTCGTAATTAAGGATTTGCTTGTAAGCTATCTCGGCAACGGATATTAGGGGGAACTATGGAAAACGAAAAGCTGTATATACCCTACGGTCTGTCAACGGATCAGGAGCTGTTCACGGGCTTTGGGAGAAGAGAAATAAAGCAGTGCGCGGTCGGCATAGCCGCGTTCGCGGTAATTGCTGTTCTGCTGTATATTATTACCGCGCAGGTCGGAGCAATAATTTTCACACTTATGCTCGGATTAGCGGGAAGTATAATGATGTGCCGCAAGGACCCGAACACACGAATTTCCGTTATAGGACAGGTGACGAATATGGTACGTTTCTCAAAGGGGCAAAAGAAATACAGATATGTATATAAATCCTCATGGCTTTAACCGTATTTGCCGCACTTGTAATATATCTCATACACGTCTCCCGAGTGGATATCGAGCGTTTTGAGATCAGCAATGCCGCACCGATAATAGTTATCATGTCAAGTCCTTTTCTTACGGAGATATATTTTAAAGACAGGGCAATAGGACTGCTTGCGGTGTTTGTGCCAATGCTGATAATCAGCTTTCATTTGGGTATCGGTATGGGAGATGTAAAGCTCATGTCTGCCTTCGGTTTTACACTGGGGACTGTTCCCGCATACGTTATTCTGCTGTCGGCATTGTCGGCGGCGCTTATCGCGGGAAAAATCAAAAAAATACACGGCGATGAAATTCCCCTCGCCCCGTATATATGTACGTCGGCAGGAGTGATATATATCGCGATGGAGGTAATATTAAATGCTTAAAAACAGAACTCTGATCGGTATTGTACTGATCATAATTTCTATCGCCTTATGCTTTGGCGTAAGTCCACTTTTTAACGTACTGCTTGCGCAGAAAACAACGGTGATCCGTTTGTCAACGGATATACCGCAGGGCGCTCAGATAACCCCGCAAATGCTTGAGGCAGTGGAAGTGGGGACACTTAATATCCCCGAAGAAACGCTTGTGAACCCCGAGCAGATAGTCGGAAAGTACACGGTAGCGGCTATGTTCAAAGGAGATACCTTTACCGCCGCTAAACTGTCCGATACAATAGATACATCGGACAGCCTTTTAAGACAGCTTTCCCCGGGTGAAACAGCAATGTCGGTCACAATACGCTCTTTGGCGAACGGTCTGTCCGGCAAGCTGCAACAGGGAGATATAATTCAGATCGTGTCCGTTGACGAGGACGATAAGGCACAGGTTTACGAGGAACTGCAATATGTCGAGGTTCTTGCCACAACAGCGGATAACGGCTCGGACGACACATACAAAGCCGACGAGGTAAACGCAATTGATGATGAGGACGAGGAACCGTCGGTATACGCGACCGTCACCGTTATATTGCAGGACAGATTGCAGGCGCTTCGGCTGGCGGAATGTGAGAACACGTCGCTTCACGCGGTTTTCGTATGCCGCGGAGATGATGAACTGAAAAAAGAGTATTTGACGGCGCAGATGGACGTACTCGCGGGGAATTACGGAGAGTCCTCGGAGAGCTCCGAAACGTCCGAGCAGTACGAAACCGAGGGGAGCGAGGAAAGCGATGGCTAAGAAAATAATCGCCGTATATGGCAACAGCGGAAGCTACAAGACCACAACTGCGATCGCTCTCGCGAACTATATTTCCAAAGCTGACCCCAAGGCAAACATAATCCTTGTGGGAACGGACGCAACAAAGCCGATACTTCCGCTTATAGCACCCACCGAGAAAAAATTCAAAGGTTCGATAGGAAATTGCTTGTCGGCGGTCAGCTTTGAGCAGGATATTCTTTTCAAGAATATGTATATGGCAACGGACAAGATCGGCGTTCTCGGATACAATATCCGTGAAAACGCCAACTCTTATCCGATCGTGTCCAATGACCGCATTGACGATATGTACACAGTGCTGCGGCAATCCGCGGATTACACGATCGTAGACTGCACATCGGATATAACGTCGGCGCGGCTCACGTCAACGGCTATAATTAAGGCTGATAACACAATAGAGCTTATCACGGCGGATATCAACGGGGTTGTGTTCAATTCCTCGCAGGAATCCGTTTTGCAGTCCGAGCAGTACAGATACCGCAGCTTTATCCGCCTTGTTTCTCTCGATGACCGCTTCCGCCAGGACGTAAGCGCGGTCAAGGCTGCTCTGGGAGCGATCTCGGGAGAGCTTCCCTGCTGCACCAAAGCCGCAGAAGCATTCCATCGGGGAACACTTATCACAAGCGGTGTTTCCGACAGAACGTACAATAACGTTCTGAAATCCGTTTACAAGCTGATTGAGGAGGAATAATATGGCTAATTTTTTGAAAAAGAATAAAAGCCCCGAAACTGACGCTGTTTCAGAACAGGACGCGCCCGTATCAGAAAAGAAAAAGCGCGGCAAAAAGGAAAAGGGCGTTATCGAAAAGGTAGCCGACGCGAGGAACGTAAAGGAAGTCGAGCGTGAGTTCCTTTCCTTTGATAAGCTGCTTCAAAAGGTTCAGCAGCATATGTCCACTAAGTATGCGGTGGAACTGTACGACTCGGAACAGCGGGCGGCTATGAAAAAGCTGATCGAGCAGTACATGAAGGACAATAACTATTATGTCGCGCATATGACGCTGCAGGAAGTCTCCGAGCGTTTATACGTCGAGATGGCGGAATACTCATTCCTCACGGCGTATTTAAGGCGGACGGATATAGAGGAAATAAATATTAACGCGTGGAACGACGTTCAGATCATTCCCGCCCGCGGCAAACCCTTTAAATGCCCCGAGCATTTCAACTCAGCAACACACGCTATTGATGTTGTAAAGCGTCTACTGCACAACAACAAGATAACCTTTGACGCGTCAAAGCCGATAGTTACGGGCTTTCTCGGACACAATATCCGCATAACCGCAACGCATACGGTGGTCGTTGGAGAAAGTACAGGCGTTGCCGCTTCTATCCGTATCGTAAACCCTGCCAAAATAACAAGCAGTCAGTTTATTGATAGCCACACCTGCACTGAGGAAATGTATAATTTCCTTGTTGACTGCTTTGTACATGGTATATCACAGGTTTACGCGGGAGAAACTGGCTCCGGTAAAACCACCTTTATGGCGGATATTATGTCGCACTTCCCCGACTACAAGCGCCTTATCGGATATCGGTATGAGAATGCTCACGCCGCGGGAACTTTACCGTGCGCAGGGCTTTCCGGAAGATTATATCATTGACTTTGATGTCAACGGAAAGCAGTACCCACGAAGCGCACAGGTAGCTCGTTGCGGCAACGCTGTCCCTCCCCCGTTCGCCGAGGCACTGGTACGCGCTAACTTGCCCGAGATGTGCGGCGAGAAATATACCCTTATGAGCGAAATCCGAAATCTTAGGGCGGCTGAATAGCGACACAGCAAGGGGGTGAGCATAGTTGAATGAAACAGATCTGTCCGAATTTTGCATAGACCCCAAAGAATACGGAGGCTATACGGCAAAGGAGATTTATAATTTATGGCGCGGCTCCAAAAATCCCGATCATCAAATAAAAATTTTATCTCAGCTATGTGAATGCTCAAAGATAAAAATAATTGGTGTGCTTAACTGTATGCGTAACGATTCGGACCCGCCTTTACCTGATTACGGTGCATATTACGCTAAATTAAATCTTGATGACTATCCCGAAAGTAATGGTCTGCCCGAAACCACGAAATACGCTATTATTGATGATTTTCGAGCAGGAACAAGTCTTGAACTTATAGCCGAGAAACGTGCGGTCTCCTTTTCGAGCGTTTATAGGATTCTGCGTGAATGCGGAGCGCTTAAGGGCAGATGTTCGAGGAGGATAAATCAAGTTGTCAAAGACGGAATAGCAGAGGACTATACCGCTCAAATGACAATCATAAGCATTTCCGAAAAGCGCGGTGTTTCGCGTGGTACGGTCTATAAAATTCTGAAAGAAAAACATCTGATTTAAGAAAGGAATGGTATTATGGCAAGGTTATTTGTAGATATGGACGGAACGCTTGCGCGTTTCCACGACGAGGTGCAGTATCTCGAAAGAATGTTTGAAAAGGGCTTTTTCCTCGGTTTAAAGCCCTTTGAAGAAGCGGTAAAAGCGGTAAACAGTCTTGTGGAGTCTGCCGGAGAAAATGATGAGGTGTTTATATTATCCGCCGCGATCGACGGCGAGCCGCCCTATTGTCAAGATGAAAAGAACCAATGGCTTGACAAACACTGCCCGTCTATCGACCGCGATCATCGTATTTTTACAAAAACCTGCTAAGAAAAGTCAATGGGCAAAATAGCCAAAAATACCTATAATTTTTT
>CAZKJC010000191.1:0-5394 GCA_964552995.1 uncultured Ruminococcus sp. | reverse complement strand
TTTGTTCGGATTTTATTCCGCCCCCCTCTCCCCCGAAGGTGTCAGCCCCGACACGCGCGCGTGAAAGCTCCGCTTTCCCAAAATAATTGAGAGGATAAACATATAAAATTCAACTTCAACAAATTAAAAGGAGAACCGTATTGCAAATCCAACATAATATGCGTGCCAGCATAAATTATCATTTATATTCGCCATTTAACGCCCTATACAAACAAAAAGCGAAAAATTCACCTTAACGTTGAATATTTTTCAATTTCGCGGTTATTGATTCGGAGCGTATTTCCTGCTATAATAAATTCAGAAACAGCGCTGTTTGAATCTAATTTAAGGAGAATGACCATGACTTTATACATCGGCGAAAATCTGAAAAAACAAAGAAAGCTCCGCGAGCTTACCCAGGAACAGCTTGCGGATATCCTTGGCGTGACCTTTCAGTCCGTTTCCAAGTGGGAACGCAACGAGGGCTACCCCGATATCGAAACGCTCCCGACCATCGCGAACTATTTCGGGATAACCGTTGACGAGCTTATGGGAATGGACAGGATACGCGATACCACCGAGACGTATAAGATACTTGAAGCTGCCCGCGAGAACGCTTCAAATGGGCTTATCGAGGAAAATATCGCTATGCTTGAGGAGGCTGTAAAGCGTTTCCCCAACGACTATTTTTTACTTTCGGAATACGCGCATTATCTCACCTTTGTAAACTGGGACAGAGAGGGTGAAGCCTTTAAACGCAACTGCCTTAAGGCGATAGATATAGAAGAAAGGATACTGTCGGAGTGTACCGATACCGAGCTCAGAAATGACGTACAGGCAAGGCTGTGTTATGATTACCAAAACGCGGGACAGCATGAAAAGGCGGTAGAAGCCGCGAAGAAGCTGCCTTTTATGTGGAACAGCCGGGAAGTTGTAGGCGAGAGTATCCTTGAGGGAGATGAGCTTATTGAATTACAGCAGCAGAACATTATCAGCCTGACGGAGCTGATATATTTTATGCTGTTCGGAATGTCCCGCGAGGAAAGCTCTCTGTTCACGTCGGAGCAGAAGATAAAAATCAAACAAAAAATCATCGCGATATATGAGATCATTTTTGAAGAGGGGGATTTTAATTTCTATTCCCACAACCTGTCCTACGCTTATCGTCAGATAGCGGCAATAGCCATGCTTGAGGGAAACCGCGAGCTCGCGCTTGAAAGCATTGAAAAATCCGCCGAATACGCAATAGCGAACGATGAGCTGCCCGATGAAAAGCCCTATATCTCGATGCTTGTAAACAGGCTGGCGTATAGAAAGAAAGATACCCTCACAAACAGCCGCACATCGTTCTGTAAGGAGCTTCTGAAGCATATGGAGATGAACAGGTACGACGCCATACGCAATGAGCCGCGCTTTAAGGCGGTGGAAAAGAGCTTGACGGAGACCGATAGAGAATAGCGACTATATTTGTTGATCTTTCCGCGAGAGTCCGACACGGTGAAAAATGCCGTGTCGGACTTTTGCGGAATTTTCTGTTTGTGCATATTTCACAAATTCTTTGGGAAATAATTGTTAATATCCGCACCTTTGGGCAAATTTTTGCCAAACGCGGTTTTTAGGGGAATTTTGTGCAATTTTTGATTTGACAAATACTTGATATAGTGGTATAATAAACTGATTAGGTATATTTGAAAGGAGCGTCAATCTTGACAATTTTCTATAAATTTGAGGGCAAGATGTATATCAACCTCACCAACGGCTGCCCCTGCAAATGCGTTTTCTGTATTCGCGACAACGCGGACAGCATAAGCGGCAACGACAGCCTCTGGCTGGAGCACGAGCCGACCTTTGACGAGATCGCCGCGGCATTTGAAACGTTTGACAAAAAGGGCATTTCCGAGGCGGTTTTCTGCGGCTACGGCGAGCCCATGGTAAGAGCCGATATGGTCGTATTGACCGCGGAGTATATCAAAGCTCATTCCGATATGAAGCTGCGGCTCAACACCAACGGTCTGGTGAAGCTCATTCATCCCGATTTTGACATAAACCGATTAAATGGCTTGATCGACAGCGTTTCCATCAGTCTGAACGCTCCGAACGCGGCTCGCTACAACGAGGTAACGCGCCCCTCATTCGGGGAAAAGTCCTTTGAGGTAATGCTGGATTTCGCGGAGAAAATGAAAAAGATATGCCATACCGCCTTTACGGTGGTGGATATCATCACTCCCGGGGAAATTGAGGAGTGCCGCGCCATCGCGGATAAAATGGGTATCCCGCTGCGGGTGCGCGCCTATGTTACGGACAACGAGAGCTATACATGAGGATACTTGGGATCGACCCGGGCTACGCCATAGTGGGCTACGGGGTGCTGGATTACGATAATGTCGCCTTTAAAACGGTAAACTACGGCGCGATAACCACCGGCGCGGATACTCCCTTTGACAGGCGGCTGGCGGAGATATACAGGGATATGTGCGAGCTGCTGGATATGTTCAAGCCGGATTGTGTGAGCATTGAGAAGCTCTATTTCAATACGAATATCACCACGGGGATCGACGTGGCGCAGGCAAGGGGAGTCATCACGCTCTCCGCGGCGCTGAGGGAGATACCGGTATATGAGTATACGCCGCTTCAGGTAAAGGTGGCGGTCACGGGTTACGGACGGGCAGAGAAGCACCAGATGCAGGAGATGACGAAAAATATCCTGCGGCTTCCAAAAGTGCCCAAGCCCGACGATACCGCGGACGCTCTCGCGATAGCGATATGCCACGGTCACACGGGCGGGTCGCAGCTGTCGAGAATTATGGAGCAGCAGAAGCGCTGAAATTCAAGCAGTGTAATAATAGCGCGGTCATAGGGGCGCACAAATTCGAGCCGCGCATAGCTTGCGCATTAAGGGGCGTTTAAAGATTGTCCGCAAATCGCCCGCGCATTAAGGGTCATTCAAAATAAGTCCACAGACCGCCCACGCAGGGGAATTTCAAAAAGGTCGAGTTTGCCGAATGGCAAACGATGACCGGTTCCCGCAATCGACCGCAAGGAGCGAATGTAGTGAGCGACTGAGGATCGCTTGCGGGAATTTTGAAATTCTTTTAGATTAAGGAGTTAAATTATGATATACAGCGTACAAGGAGAGCTTATCCACACGGAAGCGGGGCTTGCGGTGGTGGAGTGCGGAGGGGTAGGGTATGCCTGCCGTACCTCGCGGCAGACGCTCAACAGCATAAAGATGGGGAGCGAGGTAAGGCTGTTTACTTATCTACACGTTTCGGAAAACGCGGTCGATCTGTTCGGGTTTTCGGATACGATGGAGCTTTCCTGCTTCAAGCAGCTTATCTCGGTGTCGGGGATAGGTCCTAAGGCGGCGCTGTCGGTGCTGTCGGAGATATCGCCGTCGAAGCTGGCGCTCTGCATAACGACGGGCGACGCGAAAACTCTCACAAAATGCCCCGGGATAGGCGCAAAGACCGCACAGAGGATAGTTCTGGAGCTGAAGGACAAGGTGGCAAAGGAGCAGCACGTTTCCGCGGCGGATTTCGCGGCTACACCCTCAATAGGCGGCGGAAACGTGGGAGAGGCTCTGTCGGCGCTGGAGGTGCTGGGTTTCGCGCCCGCGCAGGCGGCGGCGGCGATAGCGGGGGCAGACCCCGATTCTACCGTTGAGGAGCTGATAAAGTACGCGCTTAAAAATCTTGCAAATTGACATGAAAGAGGGCGATCCAACTGAATAAGAACGAGAATATACGATCCCCGCAGAGGACGGCTGTTATATCGGTGTGCGTTACGGTGCTGTGCGCTTTTCTGATACTGTTTCTGGAGGATTTTGATATAAGCACGGTGATCACGATATCCGCGCTTGTCGGCTTTGCTTCGCTGATAACGGCGCTGTACCTGTTCTCGAAGTATTGCTTCAAGCCGTATATAGACCGCAGGAGAGCGGCGCTGCGCGCGCTGGGAACTCACGGCATAAGCAAGGTGAACAAAGATCCCACCGCGCGGCTTGCCTACAAGGGGATATACCGGTTTTTCAAGCAGGATTTCGCGAAGAGCGAGGAGTATCTCAACCTTGCGCTCAGCCGCTCGGATTACCGTCAGAACCAGCTTTTCTGCGTGGAGTGGCTGATACATCTTTACGAGGCGGCGGACAACGTTCCCAAGCTGCTGTGGTGCTACCGCAAGGCGGCGGAGTACGCGCCCGACAATCCCGAGTTTCAGTCGCGGCTGGGTCATGTGTATTATGTGGACGGCAAGCTGGACAAGGCTATGTACTGCTTTGAGCAGGCGCTGAGATACGATCCGAATCACGGATACTCCTATTACAGTATAGCTAAGATCCACATTGTGCGCGGCGAGGACAAGAAGGCGGAGGAAACGCTCAACACGCTTTTAAAGATAAATGAGAATCACCCGCTGGTGTACTCGGAGCTTGCCACGCTGGCGGCAATGCACGGGGAAAAGGAGCGCTGCGAGGAATATTATAAGAAGTCGCTTTTGTGCGGCTATAAAGACCCCGACGAGCTTCAGAAGCGTATCGCGGCGATAATGAGATTCGGCGACTGCGAGGGCGTGAGCGGCGATGAGCTGCCAAAGGAATACTACCGCCGCATTGAAAAGAAAACGGACGAACAGGCGGAAGAAAAGGATCAGTAAAATGCTTGAAATGTCAAATGACGATATGGAGTTCGGGGCGGGTGACAGAATCGTCGAGCCCGCATATAATAGCAGTGACGGCGAGGTGGAGCTTACCCTGCGCCCCAAGACCCTTGAGGAGTACATCGGGCAGGACAAGGTAAAGGAGAATATGCGGGTGTATATCGAAGCGGCGAAAAAGCGCGGCGAGCCTCTTGACCATGTTCTGCTGTACGGACCGCCCGGACTGGGCAAGACCACGCTTTCCTGCATTATCGCCAACGAGCTGGGGGTAAATATCCGCGTGACCTCGGGACCCGCGATAGAAAAGGCGGGCGACCTTGCGGCGCTGCTGACAAATCTTCAGCAGGGCGACGTGCTTTTCATAGACGAGATACACCGCCTTTCAAGACAGGTGGAGGAGGTGCTGTATCCCGCCATGGAGGACTATGTGCTGGATATAGTTATGGGAAACGGACCGGCGGCGCGGTCGATAAGGATAGACCTGCCGAAATTCACGCTAATAGGAGCCACAACGCGCTCGGGGCAGCTTTCCGCGCCGCTTCGCGACCGCTTCGGCGTGGTTCAGCGGTTGGAGCTTTACTCGCCCGAGCAGCTCTGCGATATCGTGCAGCGCTCGGCGGTGATACTGGGCATACCCTGCATGAAGGACGGCGCGATGGAGCTTGCCAAGCGCTCGCGCGGCACTCCGCGAATAGCCAACAGGCTTCTTAAGCGCGTGAGGGATTTCGCGGAGGTACTTGGCGACGGCAAGATAACGCGCTC
>CAZKJC010000190.1:0-5408 GCA_964552995.1 uncultured Ruminococcus sp. | reverse complement strand
AGCGAACACAATAGGTCATTTCGGCTTGAACAACAAGAAAAGCGGCGACGGGGGGGAGAGGGGGAGAGGGAAGTTGGGGTTCGGGGTGAAACCGTAGGGGGAGAGGGGGGAGCCGCTTTTGTTCGGATTTTATTCCGCCCCCCTCTCCCCCGTAGGTGTCAGCCCCGACACGAGCGCGTGAAAGCTCCGCTTTCGCTTAATAACCGAACGGAGCTACAAAATAAATCTAACAAAGCACTAAGCAAACTGCTCCGCAAAATTCTCCATCTCATTCCCCTCCATATCCAAACAAAGAAACACCGCACAAAGACCATAATGTGTGCTTTGTGCGGCGATCGCCAAAAATCAATATATTTTCCGAGCCTTTTCAACAAGAGCGGCGAACTCCTTTTTCGCGTCGGTCGTTCCGCTGTTCGCGGCGAGCTCCAGAACGCTTTCAAAGGTAGATGTGCCCTTGTACTCCGAATCCCTCAGTATCATACCGAATTCCGCCACGGCGCAGGTGAACCGGAAGTCCTCCGATACTGCCTGCTCCAACACTGTTTCGGGAACGATAGTCTCCTCAAGGGCACTCTTCTCGCTTCCTATGGGCTTGTATCGGGTGGATATCTTGCAGATATCCGTGCTGCCCGTGCCGCTTGATTCGGAGAATTCGAGGTCGTATTCCGCTACCTCCTGCTCCGAGCCTGTCAGCGCCACCTCATACAGAACCGTAACGCTGTGACCCGCTCCCAGTTCTCCCGCGTCCTTTTCGTCGTTGGCGAAATCCGCGTTGTCCAGCGCCCTGTTCTCATAGCCTATCAAGCGGTAGCCCTTGACGGTTTCGGGATTGAATTCCAACTGGAATTTAACGTCCTTCGCGACCGTAAAGAACGTCGCACCCTTTTCCTCTATAAGCACCCTCTCCGCCTCGGTCACGGAATCGATGTAGCTGTAATTTCCGTTGCCGTTGTCCGCCAGAGTTTCCATCTTGTTATCCTTGATATTGCCCGTTCCGACGCCTATCACCGAGAGTGAAACGCCGCTGTCGCGCTTTTCCTCGATCAGCTTTTTAAGCTCGCTCTCGCTGGTTATCCCCACGTTGAGATCGCCGTCGGTAGCGAGGATAACGCGGTTTATCCCGCCCTCTATGAAATTCCTCTCCGCTACCTCGTAGGCGGTCTTAATGCCGCCCTCGCCGTTGGTGCTGCCGTAGGCTACCAGAGTGGAAAGCTCGTCCATTATCTCGTCCTTGTCGTTTACCGTAGCGCCCTCTATGAGTATCTTGTTGCTCGCGGCGTAGGTAACGATGGATATCCTGTCGTTCTCCCCCATATTCTCCGTGACCAGCGCGAATGCCCTTTTGATAAGCGGCAGCTTGTTGTAGCTGTCCATAGACCCCGAAGAATCTATCAGAAATACCAGATTTGAGGGCGGCATCTCCGAGGTGTCGATCTTCTTGGTCTGAAGCCCGATCTTCAGCAGCTTGGTATTCTCGTTCCAGGGGCAGTCGCCCATTTCAACGCTTGTGCTGAACGCCTTGCCATCCTCGGGCTCGGGATAATCATAGGAGAAATAATTCAGCATTTCCTCTATGCGCACCGCACCCTCGGGTATCTCCTCGCCGTTGTTTATATAGCGCCTGATGTTGGTGTAGGACGCTGTGTCCACGTCCGCGGAGAATGTGGAAAGAGGCTCGATACGCGGGTTCTTGAAGCCCTGCTCCTTGATGGCGGAATACTCCTCGGTGTTCCAATCCTCCGACGCCATGTCCGCCATAGCGTATCCGTTATTCGCCTGTATGCTATTCCCTGCCACTGCGCCGTTCATTTCCGGAGCGAAGTTATCCGTTGCCTTCAGCTCCTGGGCGCAGCCCGTGAGAGTCATTGCGGCAATGGCAAAGGCGGTTATAAGCGTTATCTTCCTTGTGTTCATGATATTACTCCTTTCGGTTTAAAAAGCGTTCTTGTATATAACACCGGATATCTGTGAAAAAGGTTGCAAAATGTTCCTTTTTTCTTTGCCTATAATATCACATATGAAAAATAAAATCAATAATTATGACAAAATTGTAACCAAATTCAGCCCAATTGTAATTGTTTTGTTACTTTTAAATCATAATTTGTAACCGAAATGTAAAAAAGGTGGGAGCCCGAAAGCTCCCGCCTTTTTTAATTTTGCAGTAAATTATTGCAAGTTCTTTAAATTATCTATGGCCGACAAACCGCCGACCGCTTCCAACGCGCTTTTTAATTCTTTACACGGAAAAGAACCGCATTGTCCGCAATGCTCCAGCTCCTTACCTTTGCAGCAATGATACCATTCACATTTCCCGTATATTGAAGTGCCGCCCATAGCACGACAGCCCTTGCATTCGTTATTCAAAAAAGAGCCGCATTCGGCGCAATCAAGACCGCATAAGCCTAAATTCATATCAGTTTCCCTCCGTATATCTTTCCTGAACAAATCCCAGCTCATTTCCGTCCGGGTCCGCGATGGTGAATTTGCGGTTTCCGTAGGGCATGGTCTCAATGGGCTCGATAACGGTGACTTTATCTTTCAGCTTGTCCCAGAGCGCGTCAACATCGTCAACCGTAAAATTGAACCTTGCGCTTGTCCCGCTTGTATCCGCTACCATAATTGAAAAGTTTGCCCCCGCTTCGGATTCAAATTGAGCGTATTGCCATCGGTCGGTAATATCGGCTCCGGTGCATTCAAATCCAAGCGTCTTTTCGTACCACTCAATGGACTTATGTAAGTCCGAAACGTTTGCCCGCGTATGAGTTAACCTTGTTCTCATTCTTTCACCTCACTTCTTCTGATATTAGTATATCACAAACAAATCAATTTGTCAATGTTAACCTTGTTTTCATTCTTCTGCCTCACTTCTTCCTTCTCTTCTTCCTTTCGGGCAGCTCGGGGAACATTTCCTCAACCATGGCGCACAGCTTTTCGCTGTCCTCCAGGATAGTGCAGGGCAGAAGATTTTTCGGCGTATTCTCCCACTCTCCGCATTTGCTGTCGGGCATATATTTACGCGAAGCCTTGGTGTCCTTTACCGCGAAGCCGTCGCCGTAGATACCGCCGATAATTTTCTCTTTATAGTAGAACAGCCAGCCGCCCATCATCGGGATATACCGCATATTCTCCAGTCCCGAGAGCTGCTCTGCCACATATTCCGCAAGCTCCTTGTTAGCCATTTTAAAACCGCCTTTCTATTTATATGTGCAGGTCCTGAATTTCCCGCCTATCCAGAAGGTCGCCTCCAGCGTGTGGAATTTTATCAGGCGGAATTTCGGGTCGTCTATGCCCTTAGGGAAAAAGCCGCGGTCGCAGTCGTCCCATATTTTGCTCTGAAGCTCCCTGTCGGTGATGAATTCCACCCTGCCTATCAGCGTTACGCTGTCGCCGCCTAAGGAATAACACACGCTCGCCTTTTCGTTGTTCTCAAAATGAGTGACCTTGCCGTTCAGCTTGGAGCGCTTTGAGGACACGAAATAAATATCGTGAAAATCCTCCGCCGTGCACTTGCGCATCGTGCATATCCGTGGATAGCCCTTTTCGTTCACCGACGCGAGAGTTACCACACCGCATTTTGCCAGAAGCTCTGTCGCCTGCTCCTCGAGCTGACGTGTTCTTTCCTTTTGAATTTCATTTGCTGTCGGCATATTATCCTCCTATAAAACTTTCAGTACCGCAACACGGCTCTGTCTGTTGTCTATTTTTTCGGGATCGACAACGCGGCGCACGTTGTACGCATATCCCGTTTCGCCGAATCTGCCCTTCTTTGTTTCGTCGAGATTTTCCTCGTCCATGGCGATATTGACCGCCTCAAGGCACATAAGAACATACTCGTCGCCCTCCTTGACCTCCCTTTCCCACAGAAAGCGGCACTCTATGTTGAGGAAGCAATCCTTTATCCGCGGAGCGTTCACCTTAGCCGCGGGCTCTGCGGTGAAGCCCGATACGGCTATCTCGTCGACCTCAAAGCCGTTGTTGGAAATGGTGGACAGGCACTTGTTATACATATCCGCCGTCGGGAAATTCAGCACCGCTTCACTCGTTTCGTGTATGGTCTTGTACAGATGTCCCGACTTATGAACGCGTGACAGTATCGCGTAAAATCCGTTTTTGTAGCCGTTGAAGCAAGCCCACGAATGCAGACTGGCGTTAGGCTGACCGTTCGACTTATAAGTAGTTAAAATGAAAAGCGGCGCGGGTATCGCCGTAACGTAATCCGCCCAGTTAAAGCCCCACTTTTCCATGTCCGCCATTGACTGCGGAATTTCCGAATATTCCCTTTTCATAGCTCCCCCTTATCCGAACGCTTTAAGGAACAACAGCTTGTTTATAAGTATCCTGGACTTCCACCAGTTCGCCGCCAGCTCGTATTCCTTATACTCATTGTACCAGAGCCAGGGAACGACATAAGAACCGTCCTCAAGCTGGCTTTCCGCGGTGATCTCCAGTTCCTTTTGCACAAGCTCCTCATTGCCCTCATAGAACATATTGTCCCTGCTGTCGATAAATTTCGAGGGCAGGCAGACGTATTCCGTTCTCCACTTTTCGGTCTCGCGGCAGATATTGGCATTGACTTCCTCCTTGAGCTTGTCCGCGAACTCTCCTATATCCACAAGCTCCGTGCCCGTTTCCGACAGATACTCATACAGCCGTACAAAGCAGGCGGTATTGTGATCGTCGCCAAAGGGAACGACTGCTCTGAACCACTCATATGCCTGCTTTGCAATCTCCTCCGCTTTTTTATACAGCCTGCTCTCCTTATCGGCGTAACGGATAATAAATCCCGCAAGGTTAGCGGTAGGGTTGTAGTCCCTGTAAGCCTCGGCTTTATCGGAATAGCTCCACCATACCGCGTGAGGGTAGTCGTCGTTGGTTTTCACGCTGTTCAGCCACTTGTTATGCTTTTCCGAGAAATCAACGCCGCTGTCGAGATAGCGCAATATACCTTTAATAATAGGGTGCAAGCCGTCGGTGAAGTTTATTTCCCGCAGTATTTCGCAGGCGTTCCAGGTCTGAATAGGCGCGGAGTTGGGATTGAAGCAGTCCGCTTCAAGAGCGTGACCGAAGCCGCCGTTCACGTTCTGATATGCCGCAAGCGCGGTCAGAACGTCGTCGCGGCTCCCGTTTTCAAAGTGGTACTTCCACAGCGCAAGATCAAGCGGGCGCGCGTTGCGGTAAATGAATCCCCGCGCTTTTTCGTAAATTTCATTGAATGCTGCCATATGTTTACCTCCGGTATTTTTATTGTAATTCTATTATAACATATCTTAGCCGAATTGTATTGTAAAAATGCGACATATTATAAATGATAATTTATGCTGGCACGCTTATTTTGTTAGATTTGCAATGTGGTACTCCTTTTAATTTGTTAAAGTTGAATTTTTTATGTTTATCCGCTCTATTATTTT
>CAZKJC010000189.1:0-5456 GCA_964552995.1 uncultured Ruminococcus sp. | reverse complement strand
TTTGAAATTCCCATTTAAATCATTTGCTTCTTGTCAACACTTTATATACAGGCTGAGCGGCGAAAGACAACCCTGTCTTTCGCCGCTTGTTTATTGATTATTCACAAAATCACTTATCAAAATAGCCGCAAGCAGGACGTTAAACGCGTTCGCTATGCCGATATAGCTTATCTTTGTGCTCTTGTGCGCGAAGCTCACTGCCATAAAGCCTATCCACGCGCAGGAGACCGCGACCGCGATCACCAGCGCGATAATGCCCCAGTAAACGTCAAGCTCAAGCCTGAAGACCCTGTGCAGCAGTATCTCCGCCACAAAATCCGTTATCGGCACAAGCATTATGGGGAGAGTAGCCCAGCCCCATTTCGGGCGCTTTGTTCTGAAAAATACTATGGTTATTATCAGCAATATTGCTGTTATAACGCCGCATTCGATCGCCATTTGTCACCTCGTTACGCTGTTACGCCATTATGCTACTATGCCAGTATATCGGCAGCCAGTTCGTTGTCCGCGCATATCGCGTAGTAAACTCTGATCCCGCTTTGATTTACAAAGCAGTCGTCAAATTTGTACATCTCGTCGGGGGTATAGTCCTTATATATCTCTCGCTGCTTTTCTACGCGAGCCTCCAAGATGGATCTTATTTCTGCCGCCGCGTCGTCGTCAACAGCCACAAATACCCCGAATTCGTCCGGCATCGCGCCCGAAGCGCATATCTGCGCCGCGAACTCCGTAACGCTCTCCTCGTCAATGCCGAGGAACGTATGCAGATTTTCAGCGGTGACCTCCGCCATGCTCGGCAGCTCAATCTCTCCCGCCAGCTCCGCTGCCTTTGCCGAAGCGGACTTCTCCTCCGCTCCCGCTTCGCTGCTGCTTGACCCGCTCTGATCCTCCGAGCCGCTGTTGTCCTTACAGCCCGTCGCCAGCAGCATTGTCGCCATCAATCCTATAACCGTGATTTTCTTGATTACCGTGTTCATAATTACTCCTTATCTTAAAGAAAATTTCCGCGACCCGCCCGCAAAAGCTCCGCTGGCGCTCCGCTTTCCCGGGCTCTCGCGGAAATTTTCCCTGCGTGGGCTCGCGTTGCTTTTTGCGAGCGTTGTTTTGCTGCTCTCACATTATGTTGCTCTTGGCAAATGATTTAAAAGAATTTCCCGCACCGTGCGAGCTGCGCTCGCACTACCGCGCCGTGAAAGCTCCGTTGCGCTCCGCTTTCGCGGCTTGTTGCGGGAAATTCTCCTGCGTGAGCCTTTATGCTGATCTTTGCGGACGTCCCTTTGCTGCGCGGGGGAATGCTGACATACGCATTTGCCCTTAACCGCTTATTTCCGACTGTATAAAGCTGAGCATAACATCATAAGTAGTCCCGAGGAAATGCAGCCCGTCGACCTCCGCGTAATCCGCGCCGAAGAAACCGCTCTCATCGACCAGCAGGCTGTACAGATCGAGATATCTCAGCCCCATATCGCCGCAGATATCCTTAATGCTCGCGTTGAACTCGCTTATCATCTCATTGGTTATCCCTGCCGAAGCCGCCGAGGTGCTGTCCGCGGTAACGGGCGAAACGGAAATACAGTATATCTCCGAATCGGGGCAGGACGCCGTCAGCTTCTCCAGCAGCGTCTTATATGTGCTCTTCATTCCCTCTATATCCGTGCCCGAGCCCATTCCGTTCGATCCCAGCATGACAAATATACGCTTAGGCTGCGTTTTCTGCGCGTATTCAAGCGCCGTTGCGCTTGTCCCGTCATACAGGTCTACCGCCTCGCTGTACGCTTTGTAGGGAGTATATCCTATCCCCGCCGCGACGTTCTTCATTTCCAGCTTTCCGTACAGATAAAGCCCCGTTGAGATACTGTCCCCTATAAACAGGTCGTCCGCGAAAAACTCCTGCGAGTATTTCGGGAAAAAGTCCGTGCTCACCGAGGCTGTGCTCTCCGATGTCGGCTCGGACGCGGTCTCGGGCGGGGGTGGCGGTTCGGTAGGCTCTGTCGTCCTCTTCGTCATAGATACGGGGGGAGTGTGGGGGCGATCCTCCGTTTCCTCCCTGCTTTCCTCTATCCCGCTTACATTCAGCTGCTCCATAGTGCTCCCCGTCGTTGAGACCGTCGTCGCGGGCGTTTCCTTTTTTATCGCCGAAAACGCCAGACTGAACGTCAATCCGCAAACCAGCAGTATCAGCAATATCATTATTACATTCAATATTATAACAGAACGCGGCAGCTTTGGTTTAGGTCTTCTTTCCGGCATTCTAAGGCTCCTTATTCAAAAAAATTTTCCGCGACCCGCCCGTAAAAGCTCCGCATTCGCTCCGCTTTCACAGGCTCTCGCGGAAAATTTTATGCGCGGGCTTTATGTTGTTCTTTGCGTGCGTTGCTTTGCTGCGTGGGCTATGTGTTGCTCTTAGCGGGCGTTGCTTCTCTGCGTGGATTTTATGTTGCTCTTGGCAACTGATTTAAAAGAATTTTCCGCACCGTGCGAGCCGCGCTCGCACTACCGCGCTGTGAAAGCTCCGTTGCACTCCGCTTTCGCAGCTTGTTGCGGAAAATTCCCTGCGCGGGCTATGCGTTGCTCTTGGTGGGCGTTGCTTCTATGCGTGGATTTTACGTTGCTCTTGGCGACTGATTTAAAAGAATTTTCCGCACCGTGCGAGCCGCGCTCGCACTACCGCGCTGTGAAAGCTCCGTTGCACTCCGCTTTCGCAGCTTGTTGCGGAAAATTCCCTTGTGAATTTAAAATCCTTACACATTATAACTCAATAGCATAAAAATTTCAAGACTTTTCCCAAAAAAATCACAATTTTATAATTTTTTGTCCGTCAGCAAAATTCTCCGCCATCGGCGCAGAATATCCGCGTCCGCACTATCCGCACGGGCTCGGGGGACAGCTCGTTCTGCTTCCAATAAGCGTCCAGCAGCAGCGCGGGATTTATATTCAGCTCGTTTCCCGCGGGCAGGCGCACCGAAAAGCTCCCCTCAAAAAATTCCGCCTTGTATATCAGCGGCTTAAGATCAACCGTCGTAACGCCCTTTTTAGTCCTTTTTTCAGCCGGGATCTCCTCCCGCGCCAGAAATTCGGCGAGTTTCTTTCCGTCTATATCCGATTCAATGCGATATTCCGCCGACCCTATGTCGGAATTTTTGTGTATCGGCGCGGCGACACCGCTCACCCGAATATCGGGCGGGAGCGCGTTGTTTAGCCGTTCCGCCACCTCGTCATAGGGAATATCCTCCAGCAATCGGAAATCCATAGCCTCGCGCTCTCCCTCCTGCCCCAATGAAAGCGGCAGAACGAACGCGACGTAGGTGTGGGGATTGAACCCCTCTGTTTTCCACACGGGCAGTCTGCTGCGGCGGACCGCGCGGAGCACGCAGTTGTTTAGATCAATTGCGGAGATATATTTTGCCCTGCCCTTTTTTGAGAAAAAGGCTCTGGTGTTAACGCATGGCACGGCAGCATTCACCTCCCACATTCTGTATCACGCCGCAGTCGGAGCACTTTTCGCGGCAGTTAGGGGTGCATATTCCCTCATGAGCGCGTTGGTTCTCCCCAACAAAAAATTCATGGCTTACCAGCATATTTATATGGCTCCATGGGGCTATCTCATCGTAGCCGCGCTTGCGGTTGGCATAGAAGCCCATATCCAGACCGCACTCCTCAAAAGCCTCGCGCCACTTTTCAAAATCGAAATGCTCGTCCCAGCCGTCCAGCTTGCAGCCCTTTTTCCACGCGAGATAAACAGCCCTGCCGACCCGCCTGTCGCCCCGCGCCAGCACCGCCTCCATCAGCGAGAGGGGATATTTGGAGCGGCTGACGGTGATCTTCTTGTCCGTGATAAAGCTCATAAGGTGCTTCTGGCGCTCGCGGATAGTTTCCTCGTCCGCCTGCGGCTCGAACTCAAAGGGCGTAAAGGGCTTTGGTATAAACGTCGAGAGCGATATCGACACCGACGGCGGCTTTCCCTTTTTGCGGTTGGGATTGGCGTAATATTGATCTATCACCTTTTTCGCCAGATCATAGATACCCTCCACGTCCTCAAGCGTTTCCGTGGGAAGTCCCAGCATAAAATACAGCTTTATATTGGTATAGCCGCCCTCAAAGGCTATTTTAACGCTGTCCAGCACGTTCGCCTCGGTCACGTTCTTATTGATAACGTCGCGAAGCCGCTGCGTGCCCGCCTCAGGCGCGAAGGTGAGCCCGCTCCTGCGCACGGCGGTTATTTTTTTCAGCACCTCGTCGCTGAACCTGTCCACTCTCAGCGAAGGCAGGGAGAGGTTTATACCCTCCTTTGTGGTGTAGTCCGTAAGCTCTCCCAGCAGCCCCTCGATATCCTTGAAATCGCTTGTGGAGAGCGAGCAGAGGGACACCTCGTCGTACCCCGTGCTTTCGCACAGCGCCCTTGTGCTCTCCAGTATGGTTGACTTTTTCCGCTCGCGGAACGGGCGGTAGATATACCCCGCCTGGCAGAACCGACACCCGCGTATACAGCCACGCAGGACTTCCACGACCGCCCTGTCGTGGACTATCCCGGTAAATGGCACAACAAAGCTGTCGGGGGAGTAAGCCTTGTCAAAATCGGTAACGATGCGCCTTTTTACCCTTGCGGGAGCGCCGTCCCTCGGCGCGATCTTCTTTATCGTCCCGTCCTCGTTGTAGCTCACGTCATACAGCGAGGGAACGTATACCCCCTCTATCTGCGCGGCTCTCCTCAAAAATTCCTTTTTTGAGCAATTTTCGGCTTTACACCGCTCCATAAGCCGCATAAGCTCCAGATTCATCTCCTCGCCCTCTCCTATGGCGAAAAGGTCGATAAAGTCCGCCAGCGGCTCGGCATTGCACACACAGGGACCTCCCGCCATAACTATGGGGGTAAGCTCCCCGCGTTCCTCCGAAAGCACGGGGAGCCCCGCAAGGTCAAGCATCTCCAGTATGGTTGTGTAGCACATCTCGTACTGCACCGTAAACCCGATAAAATCAAAATCCTTTATGGGATCGAGGCTCTCCAGCGCGTACAGCGGTATCCCGCGGCGGCGCATCTGCTCCTCCATATCGGGCAGCGGCATAAACACTCTCTCGCACCAGTAATTCGGCACGCTGTTTTTCAGCCCGTACAATATTTTCATTCCCAGGTGGGACATTCCTATCTCATAGGTATCCGGAAAACAGAACGCGAACCGCACGTCCACCCCGCTCTTGTCCTTGACGACCGCTCCCACCTCGCCGCCTATGTACGCCGCGGGCTTCTGGACATCCGTCAGAAACTCGTCCAGCTTTTTCATCATCTCAATATTCTGATACATCTTTATCTCCCGATCTGAAAGAAATTTTTCGCGAATGATCAAAAAAATTTTTCGCACCGAGTAGGCTTGCGAAGCAAGCCTACGCTACCGCGCTCCCAAAACTCCGTTTCGCTTCGCTCAACTACGCTTTGGGAGCTTGTTGCGAAAAATTTTGCT
>CAZKJC010000188.1:0-5482 GCA_964552995.1 uncultured Ruminococcus sp. | reverse complement strand
CTTTACGCTGCACTGTGCGGGCGTTGCTTGGCTTCGTGGACTTTACGCCGCACTTTACGGGCGTTGCTTTTCTGCGCGGGCTTTGCGTTGCACTTTCTTAATTTATATTATAACATAAATTTCCGCTTTTGTCATCTGTTTTTGCAAAGATTTATTTCCGTTTATTGCCGAGATCATCTGCCGCGCCGTCATATGCTCCGTTTGTCCGTCATTTTTACGGAACAGCCCGCTATTGACCGCCGCCCAAAAATCTTTATCCTTTTATATGGCGGCATTTCTTTGTGCATATTTCATATTAATGCTCTGCGAAATCTTGTTAAACTTTGTTGAAAATACACTATGATTTTCGGAAAGCAAAGTTTAGTTATTTTTACAACAAGAAAATCATAATTTTCCAAAAAAATACAGATTTCAGCCAAAAAGGAAAGTGGTTACAAAACGGTTACAAAACATTTTTGTGCAAACTTAACAAAAATGAGCAGTTCTTTTAGTTTGACATTTCCAAAAAAAACGAGTATAATAACAACAACCTTGACAAAGGAGCGTATCCGTGCGGCTTGCCGCGCGGCGGAGCATACAGAAATAAACCGCTCTCCGCTCCCGATCAATGGCAATGCTCTGTTGGGGACGGCGCGTTTGCCTGTCGTTCCGCGGATATCCCCATCCGCGGAGAGACAACAAGGAATTATCGAACGGCGAAAGCCGCGGCAGAGGAAGCGCTGCGCGATCATGCGCGGCAAACCTCGGATAAGGACTTACGGAGGCAATATGAAACCACAGATAGTCAACTCTAAAATGAACAAGCTGGTGATCAAAAGCAGGCTGGTCAAGCTGGCGATATTCGCAATGTCGGCGGTAATGATCGCAATGATGATGGGTAACCTTTATTACCGCGACCGCGTTTACATCACGGACAACGGCGTGACAAAGGAAATGATGACCTCGGAAACCGACGTTTACGCGATACTGCGTTCCGCGGAATATACCCTCGGCGCTCACGATCTGGTGACCTACGAATCTATCGACGACAGCACGGCCTATATCACGATCTACCGCTCCTTTGACGTAAACGTCACAGCCGACGGGAAGACCGTAACGGTTCCCGTTATAGGCGGCACGGTGGCGGAGGCTCTCGCGAAAGCGGGCGTTGAGATCGGCGAGCATGACACGGTAGACTGCGAGCTTACGGATACGGTCACAGAGGATATGACGATAACCGTGACACGTATCACCTATGATATCCGCACAAACGAAACGGAAATACCCTTTGAGGTGGAATACGTCGACAATTCCAATATGGCAATAGGCGCGGAAAATGTGCTTGTTGAGGGTGAAAACGGCGTAAAGAGCTATTTTGTAAAGGAAACCTACTGCGACGGAGTTCTTACAAACCAGGAAATGGTAATGGAATCCGTTACCAAAAACCCCGTGACGCAGGTGATAGAACGCGGAACGTCGCTGCGCGTGCCCTACGCAAAGATGGACGATCCCGGGAGCCTTAAGCTGGTCAACGGACTTCCCACGGAATATACGAGAATAGTTTCGGGAAAATCCACCGCCTACACCGCGGGCTACGGCGCGGGAACGGCAAGCGGCAGGCGTGCCGAGATCGGTACGGTGGCGGTAAATCCCAACGTTATTCCCTACGGCAGCGAGCTTTATATAGTGGCTCAGGACGGCAGCCGCGTTTACGGCTACGCAATCGCCGCGGACACCGGAACGGCGCTTATGGAGGGCATCATCACAGTCGATCTCTACTTCGGAAATTCCGCGGAGCATTTCGACGACAGCTGCGACTGGGGCGCGGTTTATGTAGATATTTATGTTCTCTCGGAGGGCAGCGGAAGATAAACGGTTTACCGCGCGGGAAAGCTAAAGGCTTTTCCGCGCGGTTTGCTTATATAATTAAAGCATAGCAACAAAAAGCCCACGTATTTAAGGGACGTTCGCAAAGAACAGTATAATGCCCCCGCAGGAGAATTTCAAAAAGGTCGAGTTTGCCGCAGGGCAAACGATGACCGGTTCCCGCAATCGACCGCAGGGAATGAGCGAAGCGAATGACCGAGGATCGCTTGCGGGAATTTTGAAATTCTTTTAAATCATTTACTCCTCGTCAACATAACTTAAGAGCATAATAGCCCAGATCAACATTATATACAAAATGACCGCAAGGGAAAGCCAACAGCATTCCCCAGCGGCATTATTTATCAAAAATTACAGTTTTTGAGGTCGAAATTCGGCATAGATACTATTGACAGGAGGCTGATTTCGTTATATAATAGAGGTGATACCCAAAGCCATTCAAAACGAAAGGAACAAATTATGATTTGTAGTAATTGCAACAGTGAAATACCCGACAGCGCGAAATTCTGTCCCGTGTGCGGTCAGAAATGCGCTCCCGCGCCGCTGTTCTGCACAAACTGCGGTCTGGAGCTTAAAGCGGGCTCTAAGTTCTGCTCCGTCTGCGGCACTCCCGTGGGAGCAAAGGAGACCACGCCCGAAAGCATGGGCTACGCGGGGAACGTCGACGCGCCCGCAAGCGCTTCGGACAGCCTTGTGGCGGCTATGCCCGCAGCGGATACAGCTCCCGCGGCAGTACCCACACCCGCGGAGAACGCGATCCCCGCGGGGATACCTACTCCCGTAAACAGCGCGCCGACATTCGGCGGTTTCGGAGTGCCCACCCCCGTAAACGACACGGCAAACGCTGTCACCGCGCCCGTCACGGCTACCGCGCCGGTCAGCGCGTCGGTATTCGGTGAAGCTCCCGCGCAGGACGGCGCACAGAAGGTAAATCTGGCAAAGCCCGGCTCCGAGCCCGCTCCCGCCGATTTCGGCGATATGGGATTTTCAAGCGCGGCGGCGGTCGTGGCGGCTCCCATAAAGAAGCATAACAGCGGCAAGATAGCTATTATAATAGGAGCGGCGGTAGTCGCCATAGCGGCTGTTCTGGCGATAGTATTCTTTACGAATAAGGGTCCCATAATGAACGCGCTTATGGGGAACAACCGCTACGCGTCCATGATAGAGGGCAACGGGCTTAAGAACGTATCGGAGTACGCAAACAGCCCCATTATATCGCAGGGCATAAAGAGCGCAAGCGCCTCCTACGCGGCTGCGGCAACAATAGCTAACTCCTATGATACCGACTACGCAGCCGGCACAGTAATGAACCACGAGCCCGACTCAATGCCGCAGTTTGCCGCAATGCTTGAGCAGTGCGAGAAAGCTATGCTGGACACCTACGGCGTGAACTCCGTTTCCGTGAAGCTCGATACCGACATCACTATCACCGACACAGCCAGAGCGCTGCTTTTCGGCAGCTTTGACGATGAGGAAAACGCGGAATTTGACAAGGCGCTGAACGCCATCAATTCCACCACCCTTACATATGACATTACCGCCGAAAAGGACGCGGCAATGTTCGGCATGGAGATGACCGAGGGCGGTATGACCATCAACGCGCAGGCGTTTATGCTCTCCGACGGCACGGTTTACGTCTGCTTCCCATTCGGCTCGGATAAGGCTATAAAGTACGTCATGAAGGACGGCGAGGTAGTTGCCGCCGAGGAAGGTCCCGAGCTGGAGCTTGACGACAAGGAGATCTCCCGCCTGATAGATGAGATCATAAGCATCTACCTCAAGTACTACGAGAACTCCGAGATCGAGATAACAAGCGACGGCGAGCTGTACGCGAGCGACGCGGCGGCTCACGGAACTCTCATTACCGCTACGCTTAACAATGAGCTTATCGAGGATATGTTTGCGGAGATCGGCAAGCATATCGCGGACGATACCTATTTCAGCGGCAAGATAATCGAATATGTAGAAGAATGCGGCATGGAGCTCACCCTTGACGAGTACAAGGAGGATATCATCGATGCGTTCGATATTGACTTAAGCGACGGCTATTCCATTATCGTAAAATCGGTAGTTGACAAGAACAACAACGTGCTCGGCAAGAGCTACGAGCTGAATTTCGCAAGCTCCGAGGACTTTGCGGATTCCGGTATATACGCCGCCACCGAGAACACTGTTTTTGGCTATGTTGAGAGCGACAACGTAATCGCGGCGGAATTTGATTACCATTCCGGCTACGGTTTCGGCGATGATACCTACGACAGCGGCTTAAATATTTCCGCGCTTGTGCGCAAAACCTCCGAGAGCGACGGCTCAATAAGCCTTAAGCTCCGTGTTGACGATGAGAGCTACGGCGCAAACATCGAATACAGCGGCGTAAAGACCGAAAAGTTCCTCGGAAACGACATATGCACCGGTACATTCACACTGACCGTTACTCCCCCCGCGGACTTCACCAAGGATATCAGCAGCGACGACGCGGCGATCCTGACGGCGCTTTCCGCTTCCAAATTCACACTGTCAACCAAAATGGACGGCGACGCTTACGCGAGCAGCTTTAAGGTTGAGGTCCCTCAGTACGGCAGCATAGCGCTTAATACCACGGTCAGCGGCTCAAACGGCAAGGTGACCGTTCCCTCCGGCGATGTGATAGAGATAAGCGATACACTTGCGGACTACTTCTCCTCCTACTACTTCATGTACGGCTACGGCGGCTATGACAAGGAGCTCAGCGAGGCTGACAAGGCCGCTATGGAAGAGCTTTCCGCGCTGTTCGGCGCGCTTAAGGATAAGGTGGCTTCCTCCGATTCCTGGTACGCGCAGTATATAGGAGTTGTTCTTGAGGAATCCTCCGACAAGCTCTCCGATATTCCCGCTCCCACCGCAAGCTTCGACGATATATACGCGCTTATGGACCGCGTATATGAGGATATCTCGGCGGTAAGCAGCATATATTCCTACCCGAATATAAGCAGCGATCTTAAATCAAGGTGCGACGATCTGAACAACGATCTCTACGACCTGTATTACAAGATGGACTACTCCATGACGCTGGATGAGCTCGAGAGCTTCACCGCGCAGCTTGATAAGCTGGAGGACACCATCTCCGCCCTTGAAAAGGAAGCAAAGGAAAGCCCCGCTCCTGCTCCCGCGTCCAACTACGATTACACCAATATGGGCTACGATGAGCTTGTGGCGGCATACAGCGACCTTGCGACCAACTACGTCACCACGTACCTCTCCGCCTATGATCTTATTGAGAACGACGCGAAGCTGTCCAAGCTGGACGCGGACGTTGAGGACGCATACGAGGACATCACCGACAGCCTTACGCGGCTTGCGGAATCCATAAGCGGCGGCAATCTCTCCGTTCCCATGCTGAGGGACGCGAGAACAAAGATGAAGGCCTTTGAAGAAGCGGTAAACGCTTTGACAAGCGCTGTGACTGCGGCACAATAATTAAAGCAAAAAACTCCCGCGTTCCTTATGGGGCGCGGGGGCTCTGTCTATATATGAAGCGTTGAGCTAAGCTATTATTCTTTTTAAGGCAATACCGCGCAATTATTGTCGAGCGGTTGCGCCGACAGATTTTTCGTCAGATTGTACAAGTTCGACGCCGGCG
>CAZKJC010000187.1:0-5499 GCA_964552995.1 uncultured Ruminococcus sp. | reverse complement strand
CCCGCGGGCGCTGAGGTAAAGGGGTAAGCTCATATGGCTGATTATGTAAAATCATTTACCACCGATAAATATGCCGAGGTCTGCTTATATAATGAAGATGAGATCATGCTCACCATAGGCGAGAAAATGAACGAGATCGACGAAAATGCTTATATGAACGGCTACAACTGGGAAGCGTTCTTCAATTGCTATCTTGCAAAGAAGGCTCCCGAGCTTCTCGAGGGTATGGAAACCGACCCCGAGGCGGGAATGTATGTCGCTTATTACGAGCTTTCCGAGGATAACACCACAAAAGCCGAGCGCTTTGCGGAGCTGATTCGATCCCTTGTCGAAAACGAGGAGGAGCTGTACAGCTTTTTGCGCGAAAACGGCGGCGACATCGAGTGGGATTGAGTTTCGAGCTATAATTAAGTAGGTAGGGGGGCTGCTTTGGTTTGAAGTAGCCCCCTCTAAATATATCAAAGAAAGCAGGCATATCATGAAAAAGGTACACTATGAAAAGCACCGCAGATTAGGGCTTAAAATAAGCTATTACAGAAAGCTGAAAGGATATACGCAGGAGCAGCTCTCGGAGATGGTCGATAAGAACCTCGCGTTTATAGGTGCTGTGGAAGCTCCTAATGTAAACCGCGCGATATCTCTTGATACTCTGTTTGATATCGCGGACGCGCTGGAGATACCGCCCTATAAGCTGCTTAAAGATGATTAAAACAGAGCTGCTTCGGTTCTGAAGCAGCTCAATTTATTTCCCAAAAGCCCTTGACAATGTGGGAAAATTGTGTTAAAATATAAAGGTGTATTGATATATAAGTGTCAGAACTAAGGAGATAACGACAAATGGCGATGAATTTTAAAAGAAAGCTTCCTATCCCCAAGGAGATAAAGGAGCTTTACCCCCTCTCGGAGGAGATCAAAAAGGTCAAGGCACAGCGGGACGCGGAGATCGCGGAGGTGTTCCGCGGGAATTCCGATAAATTCCTGCTTATCATAGGACCCTGCTCGGCGGACAACGAGGAGTCGGTGATGGATTATACCCATCGTCTGGCGCGCGTACAGGAGCAGGTAAAGGACAAAATACTGATAATTCCCCGCATTTATACGGGAAAGCCCCGCACAAACGGCACGGGATATAAGGGAATGATACACCAGCCCGACCCCACAAAGGGCGAGGATATGCTGGAGGGTCTTATTCAGATAAGAAAGCTTCACGCGAGGGCGATCGAGGAGACCAAGCTCACCTGCGCGGACGAGATGCTTTACCCCGAAAATTACCGTTATCTTTCCGATCTGCTCAGCTATGTTGCGGTCGGAGCGCGCTCCGTTGAGGATCAGCACCACCGCATCACCGCAAGCGGCATGGAGTGCCCCGTGGGTATGAAGAACCCCACCAGCGGCGCTATTTCCGTTATGCTGAACTCCATACAGGCGGCGCAGGCGAGCCACACCTTCATATACCGCGGCTGGGAGGTCGAAGCGAGCGGCAATCCGCTTTGCCACGCCATTCTGCGCGGCGCGGCAAACAAGCACAACCAGAATATCCCCAACTATCATTACGAGGACCTTAAGCTGTGCTATGATATGTATATGGAGAGAGGTCTGGAAAATCCCGCGGTCATCGTGGATACCAACCACTCCAATTCGGGCAAGCAGTATCTGGAGCAGATAAGAATTTCCAATGAGATACTCCACTCCATGCGCCATTCGACCGAGATAAGAAAGCTCGTAAAGGGTCTGATGATCGAGAGCTATATCGAGGACGGCGCGCAGAAGGTCGAGGAGGGAGTTTACGGCAGATCCATCACCGACCCCTGCCTTGGCTGGGAAAAGAGCGAAAGGCTGATACTGGATATCGCGGATCAGCTATAATATGTAAAAGCTATGACGGGAACCCAGTAGCTATGCGAAAAACCTTTCAGAGAGCCGTTGGCGGGTGTGAAACGGCAGGAGCGCACAGTGAATTACCTCCCCGAGCGGCGCGGCGAACGGGAAACCTATTAGTCCGCACGGGTAAGCCCGTTAAAGCTGTTCAAGGCGGCGTTATGCCGTAAATTGAGGTGGTACAGCGGTCACAAAATCGCCCTCTGCATAGCAGAGGGCGATTTTTCAGTTGACAGTTGACAGTGGATAGTTGATAGTTATGGCGTCCGCCTGCGGCGGACGGATCAAAATAAGTGAGGAGCATTACATTATGAAAAGAAGTATCGGCATTGTTTTACTATCGGCAATTGTATTGATAGGCGGCTGCAGGACAAATTCGGCGGGGGACGGGGTAAACCTGCTGATGGACACCGCCGAGGCGGAGAGCGTTCCCGAAGCGGTTCCCGAGCGGCAAAGCTCCGAGGTCTGCCCCGAAACCGCGGAGGGATCCACCGAAACAACGGACAATTCCGCGGAAACCGCGGCAGAATCCACCGAAACATCGGAAAAATCCACCGAAGCAGCGAAGCCGCTCCCCGAAAAGGAAGAAACAAACGCGGAAGCGACCGCCAAGCCCGCCACACAAGCAGAGACGAGGGAGGGCTATATAACCGAAACCTCGCATTTTTCTGGAACGCTCAGGGACGGCGCGGCGAAGCTGGAGGTAGATATCACGTTGCCTTTCGGCAAGCAGTGTTATGTATCGGAGGACAGGGTAAAGACAGTATCGCAGGGGTGGCCGGAGGACGATACTGCTTACGCGTATTTCGCGCCCTATGTGTACTACACCGAGGATGTTCTGGAAGAAATGCTGCTGGGATACCGCTTTGAGGATCAGACCTCGGAGGTGACCAGGGAGCTTACCGACAGCGGCGAGGAATTTTATCTCAACATAGTGAGATTTTACGGCGGCGATGATTTTACACAGCTTGAAAACACCTTTGCCGAGGGGCTGTATATACTGGAAAACGGTCACCATATGGAGTGGACGTACATAAACCGCGGGCAGTTTGAGGAGGAGGTTTTCCTCAACGACGCGGTGAAGTCGCTGAAAAGCGTTAAAATTAACGAATATGTCCCGACCCAAGAAGAAGCAGATCAGGCGGAGCTGGACGCTATTATAGAGGCTCTTATTCAGGCGGGGGAGATACAGACGGAGTTCCCGTGGCGCGGCGAGGTCGCGGACGCGCGCAGCTTTGCCGACAAGACCACGCTCGACCTGCGTAAAAGCGGCGAGCCGAATGTTCTTGACGTTACCGTCAGCGGGGAGAATGTCACCATAATGGATATGCTGAACATTCACGTCCTGCATACGGGGGTAGTGGGAAGATTCGGCAGCCCCGTCGAGGTCAGCGGAACGGAGGAGGGCTCTGTTATCACGTTCAGGGTGGACAGGCGCAATATGAAAAACGTCCCCATGCAGAACCTGATAGTGCTTCATTATAATGAAGAGGACGCGTGGTATGACGAGCTCCCGAGCATGGTAGACGAGGTAGGCAGCACGGTAAGCGCTCAAACGGACGGCGACGGCTGCTATCTGCTTGCCGATCTGTACGAGTGGTACAGCGTGTGGGGATTTCCTATCCCTGAGGGCAGCGAGCACGAGATCGCGGAATAACAGGAGGGATCATTATGAGAAAAAGAGCGGCGGCGCTGCTCCTTGTGGCGGTTATGCTGTGCGGCTGCAAAGCCGAGCAGCCCGATCCCGCGCAGAGCGGTACTTCCGAAGTTGAACGTGAAACAAGCTCCGCGAAGGAAACCGTTGAAATAACTCTCCCCGAAAGTACTCCTGCAAGCTCTCATACCGAAAAAACGGAGCCGCACATTGCGGAAACCTCGGAGGTAATCCCCGTTTTAGACGAGGAGAGCAGCGAGCCGATAGTTATCCCGCCCATTCTTGACAACGCGGAATACTATTCCGATACCTCTTTTTTTGAGGGAGAGCTTGAAGAGGGAAGAATGCGCGGTAAGCTGTATTTCGGTCTGACGGTGCCTTTCGGGCTGGAGCTTAACGCGGCGCAGTCGGTTCTCGAATATGGTGATACGGACAAGCCCGAGGTTACCGCGAGCTGGACAGCGGACGCGATCTCCGACGAGCAACTGAAGCTGCTGAACGGCGGAGCTTTCAGCGAGGATAAGCTCACCTTTGACGTTTCAAGGGAGCTCACCAACGACGGCGAGGAGCTTTATCTGATGGTTGAGCGCTTCTTTGAGGACAGCGCCCTGACGCGGTATGAGCGGACGATAGTAAGCGGACTGTACCCGCTGGAGCGGGGATATTTTCAGTGGATATACTATTGTTATGACGAGGGGAGCGAACGGGAGTTTATAAGCGATGCGGAGAATTCCCTCAGATCGATGATATTCGTTCCGACATACTACGGAGAGCTGACAGAGGAATCCGCCGAGAGCGCCGAGCCGCAGAGCGAACTCGGGTTTACGGTAAAGCTCCCCGAGGGCATTGCTCTCAAAGAGGAAAACTCGGTGAGCGAAATACCCAACAAGGGTCTTGAGGTAGCGGTGCGGGCGGTATCCGAGGGCAGCATAAGCATTACCGTAAACGAGATAAGCGGCGACGGTGCGTGGGATCACGCGCTTGCCTGCGCGGAGGAAGTCCGCGGGGAGCTTGATATAGAGGGAGTTCCGCCGGACAAGACAGAGGAGCTTGAAAACACTGGCGACAGGATAATTATTTTAAAGAAAACGCCGCTTGTCGAGGGGTATTTGTATACCGTGAGCGGCTTCTATAAGCAGAGCGATGATAAATACGCGTCGCTGTACGCCTTTGTGAGCGGAAAGGACGCGGAGAGCCGCGAAACGGCTCTGGCGGAGCTTGCGGGGTCGTTTGAATTTGAATAATATCGCAGGAAGACAGTCAAGCTATTGACCGTGAGGGGTGGTGATATCAGTGGGATTTGAAAAAAATCTCATCTGCTATGCGAAAGCCGATCAAAATATTTTTTAGGAGGCTTTTTATGATAAGACAGGCTACAAGCGAGGATATACCGCAGCTTGCCGAGCTTTTCCGACAGCTTCACAGGCATCATGTCGGGATAAAGCCCGAAACGTTCCGAATGCCCGCGGACTGGTGGTTCACCGAGAGAATACGCGGGATAATAGAGGACGGTGAAAGCGTCGTGTTAGCGCATGAGAGCGGGGGAGAGATAAACGGCTACGCGGTGGTAAAGGTCATTGATGTGGACACCGCGGAGAAGATTCCGCGCCGAATGTGCTATATAGACTGCTTCGCGGTCGCGGAAAACGCGCGGCGGCAGGGGATAGGCACGGCTCTGTTTGAGGAAGTAAAGCGGTTCGCGCGGGAGCATGACTGCACGAGCGTTCAGTTGGGCGTGACAGCCTGCAACACGGGCGCGGTGGAATTTTACGGGAAGATGGGACTTACCCCGCGTAATATACAGATGGAAGTTAAGGTCTGAAAAAAGCAGCAACCAAAAAGTTCAACCTTTAGCTTACGCAGCAAAAGCAACGTTCAAAAAAGAGCGACATTTCGTCCGCGAATTAAAGCAGTGTTCAAATAGTGCGACATTTCGCCCACGCAGCAAAATTTTCCGCGGGAGCCCG
>CAZKJC010000186.1:0-5514 GCA_964552995.1 uncultured Ruminococcus sp. | reverse complement strand
TTTACCGCGCCGGTTTTTCTTGTGAGATCGACCAGCTTGGGATCCTCCGCGTTTTTGCAGTCGACAGCCGCAAAAACACCGTTATCGCCGCTTATGAGCAGAGTATTACCGCTGAATGACAGCGCCGCGACCTCCTCCGACAGATTTTTTATCGCGGATAAGGGCTTCATGTCTGCTCCGCGCAGATAAATCACCGTGCCCTCTTCGCCGCGCTCCGCCGCGGCGGTAAGCTCTCCCGAGTGAGCGCAGCCGAGGAGCTCTCCGGCGGTCTCGGTAACGATATCCTCCGACAGAGCCGCCAGCAGACTGCCCTCGCCGTATTCCAGCGCCGCGAAGCTGCCGTCCGCCGCGGAGTAGACCGCGCGACCCATCACCGCGCCGCATGAGAGCACGCTGCCGTCCGCCATATCATAAGCGGCGCTTACCGCGTAGCCGCAGCCCTCTCCGCTCAGCAGCACCTTTTCCGCGGCAATAATTCCCGCTGCGCCGGTTTCGGGAAGATATTTGTCGGTCTGCGCCGCTTTGAAATCCTCGGTAAATTCGGGGAGATACACCGAGCCGAGCTTCACGCAGCCGTCCTCAACGATCATATCGGTCAGCACGCCGTCCTGTTCTGAAATATAGACAGGCTCGTTTTCCTCGATCCTCATAAAGCCGCAGCTTTTCCCGCTGAAAACCGCGAAAACCGCGTCGTCCCGCTCAAATACTCTAATAAACTCCGTGCCCTTGGGCGGAGCGAGCGTTCCGCTTTCGGCAAGGGAAGCTCCGCGCCCGTAAACGGTTATACCGTCGCTTTCGGCGGCGTAAAAATATCCGTCCGTATTGAAAACGCCAAGTCCCTCGGTAGGCTCTATCAGCAGACCGCCGAGTATTTCGCCGCCGTTTTGAAGTTCAAAGGCTTTGCCGTTCGGAACGTCCGCGTTATATGAGGAAACGGTCTGGGCGAAAATATCGGTATATTCCGCCGCTCTGCTCAAAACAGGCACTGTTATCGGCTCAAAGCCCATAGCGGATATCGCCGCGCTCGCGCCGAAAACCACAGCCGCTCCCACCGCCGCGGAGATCAGCGAACGCTTGTGATAGCCGCCCTCCTGCCGTGTGCGGACGGGCTCGGGCTGCCGCGGCTCGTCCTCGTCATCGTCAATAGCGCTCGTCAGCTCCTGCATGATCTGATTTGCGTCTATCTGTACAAACTCGCTTGTTCCCTCAAACTCCTGTTCATAGGGAGTATCATCTGATTCGGGATTATCGCTGTGCTCTTCGATCGGCTCGGCAAAGTCCGCACCATTTTCCTCCTCGGCCTCGCCGTGATCGTCAATGCTCTCCGCAAAGCTGTCCGGAGCAGCTTCGGGAGCTTCTTCCGGCACACTCTCCGCCTCGGCGGGCATTGCGTAACGACCGCCGCTTTCCTCGCCGACAGAACCGAAAATGCTTTTATAATATGCCATCGCCGCAAGCAGCTCGGGATCGTCCTCGGGCTCGGGATATTCCTCGTTCTCGGCGGCGGTCATTTCGCTGGTATATTCGGGAAGATCATTCGGCTGAACCTCTTCCGCTTCCGCGGGAAGAGCGTTATCCGCGGGAGTTTCCTCGGCAGGCGCTTCGGGGAGCGCTCCGCGGTTCCTGTTATCCGTTTCGGGAGCGCTCTCCTCATTGATCGCGATCTCCGCCGTGTCTCCGAGATCGTCGCCCTGCGTGCGGACGTTCGGCAGTATATTTTCCAACCGCATGGTGAGCGTCCGTTCCCACATCTGCCGCGCTGTGTACAGCATTCGGGTGTAGTCCTGCGAGGTCAGCCCCGAGCTGTCAAGGGTTATTATCAGCGACTGGAGATTCATGGCGGGGTTTCGGCGTATCCTTTCGATCGCCTCCGCGGGAGCGCCGCAGCCCTCCAGCAGGTACAGAAAATCCGCCGAGCCTATCCCCAACGAGCGCAGACGGTTCAGAAATGTGAACGCGTTCAGCTCGGGAAGCTCCGCCTCCTCGTCCATCAGAAATTCCGCTATATTCTGCGGCATTACCTTTTCCGGTATTACTTTTTCCGCCATATAATCTCGAAGCTGTACAACGTTCACAAAATCACCTCCGTTTTTCTTCTGTAAAAAATTGTTGATCTTGGCTAACGATGCTTTTAAGCTATGTTGACAAGGATTAAATGATTTAAAAGAATTTCAAAATTCCCGCAAGCACGCTCCGTTCCGCTTCGCTTCACTCCGCGCGATTGCGGGAACCGGTCAGAATTTGCTTCGCAAATTCTGACTCTTTTTGAAATTCCGATGCGTGGGCGTTATGTTAAATTTTTTTGAGTGTTGCTTTTGCTGCGTGGAAGATATGTCGCTTTTTATTCAAGCTCCAGCGCGTTGACCGCTTTTGTCAGCCTTTTCCGCACCGCGCCCGCGGACATTCCCGTAAACTGTGCTATCTCCTCCGGCGGGAATCTCCCTATAACGCAGAGCGCCATGACCATACGCTCCGTGTCGGGGAGCTTGTTGAACTCCTGCTTTACATCTATCCCGTCCTCGTTGGGGTGAAGCGCCTTTTTGTCATACTGCACCGGCGCGTGTGCCTTGGAGTACTCCTTGAACCGCAGCTTGATACGCGCGCAGAGCGATTTCAGCATAAACAAACGGAACGCGGCTTCGCTGTTCAGCCTTTTGACAGCCTCAAAGCCGTCGCGTATAGTCCCCGTGACCGCCTCTATCGCGTCCGCGTCGTTTTTCAGCGAGTAGTATGCGGTGTAGTACATCTCTCGGTAAACCGTTTCGTACAGATACGCAAAGGCTTTTGTATCGCCGTTCGCCGCCATTGCGCTAAGCTCCTTGTACTCTTTCTTTTCCACACTGCACACTCCTTTATTTTAATTTGAAATTTCCCGCGACCCGCCCGCAAAAGCTCCGTTCCGCTTCGCTTCACTACGCTTTCACGGGCTCTCGCGGAAAATTTCATGCGTGGGCGGTCAGCTGCCGTCTGCCTTCAGTCCCTTGTCTGCACGGGTTTTGCGTTGCTCTTGCTCAATTATTTAAAAGATATTTCCTGCGACCCGCCCGCAAAAACTCCGTTCCGTTTCGCTCCACTACGCTTTTGCGGAAAATTTCATGCATCAACATTATATTGCTGTGATTTTTTTATCAAAGCTCTATCCAGAAACACTTTATCCTGTGCCCGTTCCCGTTGTCCGTTTCCCGTTCATAAACGCCGCCGTTAGCGAGAATAGTCCTCTCGCTGGCGATATTGCCGACCTTGCAGGTCACCATGACCCTTTTCAGGCTCAGCCGTCTGCCGTTTTCCAGAGCAAGCCTCAGCATTTCCTTCGCGTAGCCCTTTCGGCGCTCGTCGGGGCGCACGCAATACCCTATATGCCCGCCCCATTCGCGCAGAACGGGAGTATCTATATTATGCCTTAAGTCAATAATGCCGACGATTTTATTGTCGCTTCGCCTTACCGCTATATAGGTATCCGCGGTGACCCAGCCCTCGGGGCAGGTCTCGGGCTTTGTCAGCCTTTCGGTTCGCTCAAGCCATTCCTCCGCGGAGGTACATTCCCTTAGCTTTCCGCAGCCGCCCATATCCTCGTCCGTGCTGTTCGCCAGAAACTCCCCGCGAAACTGCCAGATATCCTCGGCATATTCCGCGGTAGGGCGCAGCAATTCGATATCCATATTATTCCTCTTTTACTATCGCTATTCCCAGCTCCTCAAGCTGCTCCCCCGAAACCACCGAGGGTGCTTCGCTCATAAGCTCGCTTGCGTTCTGTACCTTAGGGAACGCAGTAACGTCGCGCAGGCTGTCGCAGCCGCACATCAGCATAGAAAGTCTGTCCAGACCGATCCCCGCGCCGCCGTGAGGGGGAGCTCCGTACTTGTACGCGTCCACCAGGAAGCCGAATTTCGCGTTTATCTCCTCTTGGGTAAGCCCCAGAAGCTCGAACATACGCTGCTGAAGCTCGTAGTCGGTTATTCTCATAGAGCCGCTGGACAGCTCCACGCCGTTCAGCACCAGGTCGTAAGCCTTTGCGCGAACCTTTTCCTTATCAGTTTCGAGGTACTCCAGGCACTCGTCCATGGGCATTGTGAACGGGTGGTGCATTGCCAGCCACTCGCCGCTTTCCTCGTCGTACTCGAAGAACGGGAACTCTGTTATCCACAGGAAATTCCAGCCCTCGGGAATTATATCGAGCTGCTTTGCAAGCTTCAGGCGCAGCGCTCCCAGCACGGGAAGCACCACCTTGTTCTTGTCGGCAACGATAAGCGCCACATCGCCCTTTTCGCAGCCCAGAGCCTTAAGGATCGCCTCAAGCTCCCCCTCCGCCATAAACTTGCCGAAGGAGCAGTTGGGAGCGTCCTCAACCCAGCGCACATAAGCGAGCCCCTTTGCGCCGATACCGCGTACAAATTCGGTCTGCTTATCTATCTCCTTGCGGGAGAGAGCCGCTGCCGCGTCCTTTGCGACTATGCCGCGCACCGAGCCGCCGTTCGCTACCGCGTCCGTAAACACGCTGAAGCCGCAGTTCTTTACGATATCCGAAATATCCGTGATCTCCATTCCGAAGCGGGTATCGGGCTTGTCCGAGCCGAAGCGGTTCATTGCCTCGGCGTAGGTAAGACGGGGCAGGGGAGTGGGTATATCCACATTCAGCACCTGCTTGTAGAGCCTCTTTACAAAGCCCTCCAGCATTTCCAGGATATCCTCCACGTCCACAAAGGACATTTCAAGGTCTATTTGGGTAAATTCGGGCTGTCTGTCCGCGCGAAGATCCTCGTCGCGGAAGCAGCGCGCAAGCTGGATATACCTGTCCATGCCCGCAATCATCAGAAGCTGCTTGTATATCTGCGGCGACTGGGGCAGCGCGTAGAATTTCCCGTTGTGTATGCGCGAGGGAACGATGTAGTCCCGCGCGCCCTCGGGGGTGGACTTTATCATCATCGGCGTTTCGATCTCGGTAAAGCCGTTCTCGTAGAAGTATTCCCTCGCGCATTTCGCGATCTCGTGGCGCATTATCAGATTGCGCTGGAGCGGTTCGCGGCGCAGGTCGAGATATCTGTATTTAAGGCGAAGCTCCTCGTTGGTCTTGCTGTCGGAAACTATCTCAAACGGCGGGGTCTGCGCCCTGGAGAGTATGCGAAGCTCGCTGACCGTTATTTCAACGCCGCCGGTTTTTATCTCCGTGTTGACGCTCTCACGGGCGCGGACTGCTCCCCTTACCAGAAGAACGTACTCCGAGCGCACCGTTTCCGCCTTTTCAAACACGCTCTTTTCGGTGTTCTCGTCAAAAACGAGCTGCACGATACCCGTCTTGTCCCTTAAATCTATAAAAATAAGGCTGCCCTTGTCGCGGACTCTCTGTACAAATCCTCCCACAACGACCTCGCCCTGCCCGAGAGCTACCTCTCCGCAGTAGCAAGTCCTTTTCAGCCCCTGCATAGTATCCATTTTCTTTCCTCCTGATTTTAATTTAAAATGCGAACAGCTTTTCAATGTGCTCCTTGAACAGCGGTATATCCAGCCGCAGCGGGC
>CAZKJC010000185.1:0-5519 GCA_964552995.1 uncultured Ruminococcus sp. | reverse complement strand
TTCTTTCTTCCCCCCTCCCCGTAGGTGTCAGCCCCAGTACGAGCGCGTGAAAGCTCCGCTTTCGCATACCAATAGAACGGATAAACACAATAATTACAACAACATGCGTAGCTCACATAAATTATCATTTATATAAACAACCAACTTTCATCGCCTATGCGTTTTACGCAGCGTTTTAACGCGGTACATATCCTCGTCCGCAAGCTTTTCAATAAGCTCATAGGACTTCTCGGCGAGCCTTGCGCAGTGGAATCCGCTGCTGCACCCCAGCTTGTAGGGCACCTCTTCGGTGCTGTTGTAGTCCTCCAGATAACGGTCGATATTTTTGATAAATCCCTCGATCTCCGCGGCGGAATATCCCGAAAGAATAGCCATAAACTCGTCGCCGCCCTTGCGGGAGCATACGCTGCCCTCGGGCAGACTGCTGCGGATAGCCTCCGCGGTCTTGAGTATGGCATTGTCGCCGCCCTCATGCCCGAAATTGTCGTTTATCACCTTAAGATTATCCACGTCCGAGCAGATCACCGTGACCGCCTTGTCCTCCGCCTGCGCTTTCTTTATCAGCTTGTCGCCGAATATCTCCAGCCCCCTGCGATTGTACAGGCTCGTGAGAGGATCGCGCACATAAAGCTCCTCTAACCGCGATACCACATATTCCAGCTCGTTCTTCATATAAAAGCTGCCCACATTATGGCATATGGTGGAGAGCCAAATCGTGAAGAAATCTCCCTTGCCGCACAGAGCGGACGGCTCATACGCCACATATCCTATAAACGTATCCTTGAAATATATCGGCGAAAACGCGAACGTAACGCGGTTCTCCGCTTCAAGGATATTCTCCGGCACAAGCCGCGCCGCAGCGAACTCCGAACCGTTGGGGATATTATGACCGTATTGTACCATAGAGATCATGGTATCGGTTATTCCGTATTCTGTGCCGGAGATCTCATCGTCGGTGTGCAGCTTGCTCTGTCTTTCTATGTTCGCGCATACGCAGATATACATTCTTTTCAGATTGAAGAACCTTGCCGCAAAATCCGTATGCCTGTAAATTTCCGCGGAGCTTACCGCGCTGGCGAGCTGGGTATTCATATCCAGAACATAGGTGTTGAACTCCTTGAAGTCGTTCAGCTCCTTATATTTTGTAGAGTAAAATTCGGTTTTGACGCGGTTTTTCGTGGCGCAGCCGCAGGACTGATTTTTGATAAGCGACGACTCGACATAGGTTATATTCGGGACTTCCTCTCCCCGATACGCGCGCAGCAGAATATCCACCGATACCCTGCCCGCCTCCGCATAGGACGGTCTTACCGTGGTGAGGGTGGGGTCGTACTCCTCACAGTCCTTGATACCGTCAAAGCCCGTTACAATAATATCATCGGGGATCTTACATCCGATATCCTTGAGATAATCCATGCAGAAAAAAGCCATGGTATCGTTTGCGCAGACTATCGCCTCGGGCTTCCGCTCGGCTTTCATAAACTCCGCGGTGCATTCCTTCGCCTTTGTCCAGAATTCTCCGTAGGCTATGCGCTCCTCCTCGACGGGGATACCGTATTCCGTAAGCACCTTTTTATAGGCGGCAAGCCGCTCCTCTGTCTGTAGATTGCCGGGAAATCCGCCTATAAAGTTTATCCTGCGCTTTCCGTGGACCTCCACGATATGCCGCATTACAAATTCCATCGAGACGCTGTCGCTGAGGTCGACATTGATCTTAAGCCTGTGGTCGGGATCGTTGATATTCACTATGGGAATATTATGCTGCTCGCAGCGCTCGGAAACTCTGAAGATCACGCTCTCGTCGATAATAGAGCCGCCGATGATCAAAACTCCGTCGATAAGGTCATAATTTATCAGATTGAATATCTCAGATTCTCCCATCACAATGCTTTCGGGAAGTACCTTTTGCGAATTTATATCCGGCTTGCGTATCATTGACGCGAATATCAGCAGATTTATATCCAGCTCATCGCAGCGGCTGTTTATGCCGTCAATGACCCTGCTTTCATATTCCCAGTTATAACCTGTTACGCAGACGGCAATTGTCCTACGGCTCATTTTTATGCCTCCAATCAATATCGGTGTGCGCGGAATTTCGGGGAGACAGCTCCCCTTTTATTCGACTCTGATCCCACCGCCGAGATTCGGGTCGTCAAGAATATCATCTATTTCGGGTATTCCCGTGTGTAAGTCCGAGGTCTCTCCGCTCTCGGCGCCGCCGGAGCTTTCGGCGGTCTCCTGCGGCTCGTCGGTGTGCGTCGGCTCGGGAGCTTCCTCGGTCACGGGCAGCGTTGGAACGTCGGGGATATCCGGCGTAACCGGAACATTCGGTTCCGTGGGAACGTCCGGGTTCACGGGAAGAGTCACCGTATCGCTTCCGCTGCCGCTGTATGTAAGACCGCTGCGGGCAAAATAGGCGTAAACCCCGTTTGCGATAGCGTCCGCTATCCCCGACTGATTATCGGCGTTCGCCATTATCATACACTCGCGCTCGTTGGTAACAAAGCCCATCTCCACCAGGACCGACGGGAAATCCTGCTGCAATGTTACCCAGTAGTAACTGTATTTCGCTCCGCGGTCGCTTTTCGTGCCGTCGGCGTAGGCGTTGTCATAAAAGCTCACCAACCCGCTGTTTATCGCGCTTGCCAGCGGCTGCGAGAACGGCGTGAAGTAATATACCTCGACCCCATGAGCCTCAACGTTTTCAACGCTGTTGCAGTGCAGCGACAGATACATATCCGCGTCGTAGGAGCGCGCAACGATAGGGCGCGTATCTGTGAGGATATACTCGCTTTCCGTCTTGAGCCTTACCACGTTTGCACCCATAGCGGTCAGCTTCTGCTCAAGCAGCTTCGCCACCGCGAGATTTACCGACTGCTCGGTAACGTTCCCGACGCCGCCCGGGTCAAGCGTGTCCGGCTTGCCCTCCATACCATAGCCGTGCCCGGGGTCGATAACGATTATCTTTCCCGAAAGCGAACCGGTAGGCACATTGAATGTGAGCATAAGATCGCCGTTGTCGTCGTAATACGCGCCGCAGCCGCTGTATATTCCCGCCTGCCGCAGCGTGAGCGCCAGTCTGAACTTTGGTATGCCGTTTTCCTCTATTACTTCCCACTTGCCGCCGCTGAACATCGAGCAGTAGTCAAAGCCCGGCAGACCCGTAACGGAGGTCACGTTATCAAAGGTTATGTACACCGTCGGCGCGTTGTAGTTCTTTACCCCATAGGGTCCATAGACGTCGTTGAAAAGATCAACGGGAGAAGTAACGTTAAAGCTCGCCTTATAGTCCATATGGAGCTTTATAAAGCTCTTTCCGCCGCTGTTGCCGATCTCCTTGACGACAAGGCTGTTGTAGCCGAGACCCGTATCGCTGAACGTGGTAACGTCCGAAGCCGCAAAGCGCTTTCCGGAGGTCGTTATGATATAATCCCCCGAATAATTCTTGATGTAATCCAGCGTTCCCGCGGGAAGCTGCGAAAACATCGGCGAGGGGATAGCGCCCGTCGTGAGAGCGTCGTAAACGTTGGTATAGTTGCTGATCACCCTGACGTAGTTCACCAGCTCGGTGTCGGACACCACGGGCGCGATAGTTCCCACTACCTCCCCCGAGCCTACGCTGGACTGATCGACCGCTATCTCCGCCTCGATAGGCTTCGGCGGCTCGGGCTTAGCCTCAATTGTAACGCTGCCGCCTGTCATGTATTCCTCAAGACCCTTGTAAGTCGCGTAGAACGAGATATTTCCGAGATACTGCTTTTCGCCGATAATGCCCTCCGCGACCTTATAATATCCCACGAACTGCGCGTAAGAGCCGTTTGCGTCCAGCCCCTCGCTGCTGTCATTTTCGGTGAGATTTATCGTCTGACCGCCGATCGAAGCGGACACCTTGGAGCCCCTGTACGCGACCGCGACCAGCGAGAGCTGCGTGCCGCCCTCGACTATCAGATCGGCGGTCTGCTCAACGGAGCGCAGCACGTCCACGTCGCGCTTTATCGAATACTTGTACTGCTTGCCCTTATGCTCGATAACGAAGCTGTTCCAGCCCACCGCGAGTTCTTTTTGTATAAAGAAGTTTCCGGCGTCGTTAAGCTCTATCTCCTTGCCGTCAAAAAGCACGCTGAAATTCTCGTCAAATGTTCCCATAAACTTGACGGAATTATCATAGGTAGCGTAGCTGAGCTCTGTCGGGGAGATCATCTCCAGATCCTCAAAAACGGTATCGAGATTGATCTGCTCCGAGAAGTATTTCAGCAGCGTGTCGGTGCTCCCCAAGGGATTTGCTGAAAGCGCCGCAAACGAATTGAACGCGCTGCCGCCTATCTCGGGGTAGTCCTCCATAGTGCCGAGCTGCCGCAGCAGCTGATCCTCATACCAGCCGTTCCCTATCTTCTCGTTAAGGTGCATTACATACAGCTTTGTGCCTGTTTTCTGCGCGAGATCGTACCACCAGGATACCACGCTGTCGAATTTGAGCGACCCATCCCCCGTGGAGCCGTAAGCCTTTACCAGCGTAAAATCCGCGTAACCCTTTTCCACATACTTTTTCGTATCGCAGAAGCCGTCATACAGCGCCTGAACGCTGTCCGCGGTCACCGAGCCCTCCTCGTTCGAGGTATGATTTGCCCACATATCCGAAATAAGCAGACCCACCGCCATGGAGTTATTCGTGCCCCTCACGACCTCCGACACGGTACGGCAGACATACTCGTTTATCTCATACAGCCAGTGCTCATAGCCTATTCCCGAGCCGCCGCGCAGATACTCCGCGTACATCCCGGGGGTATCCTCGGTATAATAATCCGACAGGATAATTCCCGAGCAGTCGTACTTCATAGCAAACCTGTGCGCCGCCGCCGAAAACCCGTTTTTCAGACCTCCGCCCTGCTCATAGACCTGCTCCAGCAGCAGTCCCACGTCCAGATCGACATAGCAGTGCAGCCCCGCCGATCTTGCCGCCTCGCAGGCGATCGCGAGAGCGTCCCTCGTACCCATATCGAGATCAAACAGCGCCTCGCCCTCACTCGACGACCTTAATATGACCGCGTTCATCTTCATTCCGATCAGCTTCACAAAAAGCAGCGTAAGCTCTCCGCGTATATCTGTCTCGGACATCTCCGCGTCCTGCGCGAAATCCACCCCGGGAGTTATCACAACGGCGCGCATTCCGTTCTGAAGATACACCATGCTCTCCGACCGCTGCGGCTGCTCCTCAAGCGGCTCGCTCCGCTGCTCCGTAAACTCGCTTTCCGCAGGCTGAGCGCCCGCGCTTACAGTCCCCAACATTCCCGCCGCTATCAGCACGGCAAGGAATCCTCTGAATATCTTTTTCATTTTTCTTTCCCCGTTTTTGTCTGTATCTTTCTGTTTATCTTAGCTGTGATTCTGTTTTTATATGTCGACCCGAGCCGTGAATTTTTGTTGACTCGGGCTGTGATGCTTTTAAGCAATGTTGACAAGAAGCAAATGATTTAAAAGAATTTCCCGCACCGCGCAAACGACACAAAGTGTCGTTTGCG
>CAZKJC010000184.1:0-5529 GCA_964552995.1 uncultured Ruminococcus sp. | reverse complement strand
TAAATCATTTGCTTATCGTCAACATAACTTAACCGCATCACAGCTCAAGGTCGGCCTTTATAACTATCACTGGGAGATGATTTTGACGAAATACGAAGAATTTGAGGAATACAGGGAGCTTCTAAAGCAGCGTTTGTCGAAAAAACGCTACACCCACAGCATGAACGTGGCTCAGGCAAGCTATAAGCTGGCGGAGCTCAACGGCGGCGACAAAAGGCGCTGCTACCTGGCGGGAATGCTCCATGACATAATGAAAGAGGAAGACCCCGAGATACAAAAGCAGTACTGCGAGGAGAGCGGGCTTGATCCCGACCCCGCGGAGCTGCTCTCGCCGCAGCTATGGCACGCAGTGGCGGGCGGGTATTACGTCCGCGAGGTGCTGAATATCACCGATGAGGAGATCATAGGCGCGATACGCTTTCACACCATCGGGCGGGCGGATATGTGCCTGCTTGAAAAGATCGTTTACCTCGGGGATATGATCTCGGAGGACAGAAGCTATAAGGACGTTGACAAATTCAGAAAGATATGCTATGACGATCTGAACAAGGCAATGTCGGTCGCGCTGATATATCAGATACAGAAGGTGTCCTCAAAGTGCGGGTATATCCCGCGGTATACGCTGGAGGCATATAATTTTTATCTGAAATACAATAAAGACAAGGAGAGCTTATGACTGATTTACAGGAACTTGAAATTGCTGTACGGGCGCTGGATTCAAAGAAAGCGTCGGATATAAAGGTACTTAAGGTTGAGGATCTGACGATACTCGCGAAATATTTTATTATAGCCTCCGCTACAAGCACCACGCAGGTAAAGGCGCTTGCGGACGAGGCGGAGTTCAGACTGGGCGAAAAGGGCATTCAGCCCAAGGGCATTGAGGGCGAGCAGAGCAGGAACTGGATCATTCTTGACTATTATGATATCGTGATCCATGTTTTTCTCGAGGAAACAAGGGATTTCTACCGTCTGGAGCACCTCTGGGCGGACGGCACGCCGGTCGATATCTCGGACTGGGTAACGCCGTCTTAAGGGTACAAACGGGCTGTAAAGAAAAAATAGCAAAAAATTTCAAATAACTACTTGACAAAATCGTGTGTAGGTTGTATAATGTAGTATATACTTTTGTATATACTACGTTTAGTAGATAACCTGTGCCGAACGGCAAAGGGAGGGAAATATAGATGGCAGAAATTCGTCTGGGCAAAAATGAATCTCTTGAGACGGCTCTGAAGCGTTTCAAGCGTTCATGCGCAAGGGACGGCGTTCTTGCTGAAGTTCGTAAGAGAGAGCATTACGAAAAGCCTTCGGTAAAGCGTAAGAAGAAGTCCGAAGCTGCTCGCAAGCGCAAGTTCTGATTTAGAACATTCTGATTTGGAGTTTGCTTTTGCTACTTAAAATCAACGGTTAGGGCGGGCAGTCAAATGTCCGCTTTAATTGTTTTGAGAGGAGGGAAGGCAGTTGACAGTTGATAATTGACAGTTGATAGTTAAGGTATCGCCTTCGGCGATGATATTAAAATATTCGCCGCGAAGCGGCGCTCATTAACTGTCAACTGTCAATTGTACACTGTACACTGACATCGTGCTGTTCAAACCTACTTTCTGGCTTAAAAGCGTGTTGAGTATCGACGAGAAATTTCTCGCCGAAAATAATGTCAAAGCTCTGGTGCTCGATCTCGACAATACCCTCTCGATGCACGGAAATCCCGTTCCCGAAGAGGGCGTGGAGGACTGGCTGGATAAAATGCGGGGTCTTGGGATAAAAATGCGGTTGGTGTCCAACAACACCAACAAGCGCGTTGCTCCCCTCGCGGCAAGGCTGGGTCTGGAATTTACCGCAAACGGCGCGAAGCCGCTGACGTTCGGGATAACCCGCGCCATGAGGGCGATGGGCGTGGACAGATCGGTCACGCTGGTGGTGGGCGATCAGATATTCACCGATATTATAGCGGGGAATCTGAAAAGAGTGCGGACGGTGCTCGTAGAGCCGTTTCACCTTGAAAAGACATGGACGTTCCGTCTGAAAAGAAAACTTGAAAGCGTGGTGTTTCACCGCGACTATTCGGAATTGGAGTTAAAATAATGGGTATTACTTTCGGACCCGGCGGAAATTCCCTTAGTTGGGGAAAGAGAAAATTTCCCGAGGAGCTTCCCGCGTATCTTAAGGAGCTCGGGCTGAACGGCTATGAGATAGAGTGCGGCAGGGGAGTGCGTCTGAGCGAGAAAACTCCCGCGCTGCTGCCGAAGCTGGCTGAGGAGAACGGTATATATGTAACGCTCCACGCGCCATATTTTATCTCGCTGTCCTCGGTGGAGGAGGAAACGCGGCTCAAAAGCGTGGATTATATATTGCAGTCGGCGAACGCCGCGAAGTCGGTAGGCGCGGAAAAGATAGTGGTGCACTCGGGGAGCTGCTCGAAGATAAGCCGCGAGGAAGCGACGGCGCTCGCAAAGGATACGCTCAAACGCGCGCAGGAGACTTTGGACGACGCGGGGTTATCCGGAATAATTATCTGCCCCGAGACCATGGGAAAGATAAACCAGCTCGGAACGCTGGACGAGGTGCTGGAGCTGTGCAGGGTCGATGAGAGATTTCTTCCCACGGTCGATTTCGGACACCTTAACGCGCGTACGCTCGGCGCTATAAATAGCAGGGAGGACTACGCGGAAATGCTGGACAGTATCGAGGATAAGCTCGGACACGACCGCCTGAGCAGAATGCATATACATTTCAGCAAGATAGAGTATACAAAGGGCGGCGAAAAGCGGCATCTCACCTTTGGGGACGAGGTTTTCGGTCCTCGGTTCGAGCCGCTGTTGGAGGAAATTTACAGCCGCGGGCTTTCCCCGTCGATAATCTGCGAGAGCGACGGAACGCAGGCGGAGGATGCCGCGGAGATGATGAAATATTATAAAGGTCTGGGAGGTAAGGTATGAAGATACTGGTTATGAACGGTCCTAACCTGAATCTGCTCGGAGAGCGGGAGCCGAATATCTACGGCGGCGATACTATGCAGTCCATCAACGACGAGCTTACGGAGCTGGGGCGCGGTCTGGGCTATGAGGTGGACTGTTATCAGAGCAACGTGGAGGGTAAGCTGATAGACCGCTTGCAGGAGGCGCGGCTGGACTGTGCGGGAGTGATATTCAACGCGGGGGCGTATACCCATTACAGCTACGCGCTGCGGGACGCTATCGCTTCGGTAAAAATACCCGTTATCGAGGTGCATATGTCAAATGTTCACAGCCGCGAGGAATTCCGCAAGACAAGCGTTATAGCGCCCGTCTGCCGCGGCAGCATAAGCGGGTTCGGGAAGTACAGCTATCATCTGGCGCTTCAGGCGCTCAATAATATTCTGGGGGGAGAAAAATGAACAGGATCGAACAGCTTTCACAGTGGCTTGAGGACGAGCGCAGCGGCGCTCTGATAACCTCGGAGGTAAGCCGCCGCTATCTCAGCGAATACGCCTCCACCGACGGCATTATGCTCATCACAAAGGAGGAGAGCTATTTCCTTATCGACGCGCGGTATTTCGACCACGCGAAGCAGCAGGCGAAAAACTGCACGGTGATACTGCTCACGGATACGGGAAAGCAGCTTCTCGATCTGCTTATAAGGCACGGTATCAAGCGGCTCCACATCGAGTCGGACACGCTGACGGTGCGGGAGCTTGAGGATTACCGCGAAATGCTGCACTACTCCGAGATAGACAGCGGAAACGGACTTTCGGATAAGCTGCGCGAAATGCGTATCGTGAAAAGCCCCGAGGAGATCGCTCTTATCACAAAGGCGCAGCGTATCGCCGAAAAAGCCTTTGAGCGCCTTGTGGGAACTATCCGCAGCGGCATGACCGAAAAGCAGGTGAGCGCTCTTCTGGAGTATTATATGATGGACTGCGGAGCGGACGGGATATCCTTTGATACCATCGCCGCTTCGGGAATAAATTCCTCCGTTCCCCATGCCGTTCCCACGGATAAGGAGCTTAAGGAGGGCGAGTTCCTGACGCTGGATTTCGGGGCGCTTTACGACGGGTATCATTCCGATATGACCAGAACTCTCGCGGTGGGCAACGTTTCCGAGCAGATGGAGGAGGTCTACAACGCGGTTTACAGCGCGAATGTCGACGCTATGCAGGCGGTGCGCGCGGGCGTGGGCTGCAAGGTGGCTGACAGCGTGGCGCGCAGCACTCTCAACGCCTGGAACGGGCTGGATAAGTACTTCAACCACGGTCTGGGTCACGGAGTGGGTCTTGAGATACACGAGGAGCCGCGGCTTTCACAAAGCAGCGGGTCAATGCTCCGCGCGGGTATGGTGGTGACGGTCGAGCCGGGAGCTTACATCAGCGGGAAGTACGGAGTGCGTATCGAGGATATGGTGGTCGTAACGGAAAACGGCTGCAACAATCTGGCAAATGTCACCAAAAACCTTATTCACATATAAATTATGAGATTCTTTTTAGCTTTTTTTAACTTTTTTATAAAAAGGGCTTGAAAAAATCCGCAATATAGGGTAAAATATAAAAGTATGGTGTCGGAGTGTGCGCTCTGACATATGACAGGAAAAATAAATTGGAGGCATATTATGATCACAGCAGGAGATTTCAGAAACGGCGTAACCTTTGAGGAGGACGGCAACGTAATGCAGATCATCGAGTTCCAGCACGTTAAGCCCGGTAAGGGCGCGGCGTTCGTAAGGACAAAGGTAAGAAACGTGATTACCGGCTCGGTGGTTGAAAAGACCTACAACCCCTCCGCGAAATTCCCTACCGCTTTTGTGGAGAGAAAGGATATGGAGTACACATACAGCGACGGCGAGCTGTACCACTTTATGGACCCCGAGAGCTACGAGGACGTTCCCGTAAACGCCTCCGATCTTGGCGATAATTTCAAGTTTGTCAAGGAGAATATGATCTGCAAGGTGCTGTCCTATAAGGGCAAGGTTTTCGGCGTTGAGCCTCCCAACTTTGTAGAGCTTGAGATCACACAGACCGACCCCGGCTTCGCGGGAAATACCGCGACAAACGCGACTAAGCCCGCTACTCTCGAAACGGGCGCGGAGATCCGCGTGCCCCTGTTCATCAACGAGGGCGAGGTTATCCGTATCGACACAAGGACCGGCGAATATATGGAGCGCGTTAAGTAAGCGGCGTTCCGGATACTATGTCGGGGCAGAAAGGAAGTATATATGACTATCGGCGAAAAGGTATCTTATATAAAGGGTCTTGCGGAGGGGCTTAAGGTCGACGACTCCACAAATGAGGGAAAGATCCTCGGGGCGATACTTGACGTTCTCGGCGATATTTCGGCGGAGCTGGACAGTGTGCCTAAGTCCTGCATTTCATCATCTGTCAGGTTTTGCGATACCTGTTTCTCATTTCTTACCTTCTCAAATGCATTGACATACATCTGTAGGGTATCTTTTACATAATTTGCTTTACTACAGTCAGATTTAAAAATGTCCAGCATAGACCTGAACCCTACCCCACTGAAAGCTACAGGCTGTGAATCCTTACAGTAGATACCCTCA
>CAZKJC010000183.1:0-5537 GCA_964552995.1 uncultured Ruminococcus sp. | reverse complement strand
AAATTTTTCGCGAGAGCCTGCCGCGGCGTAACGAAGCGAAGCGGAGTGAGCCGTGGCGGGCGGGTCGCGAAAAATTTCAAATTTAAATCAGGAGATAATATGGACAAGTTTATAATGCCGCTTAAGTCGGATATGCAGGAGCTTGTACAGCATGGGAGCGTACAGTTTCCGATACAGTATTTTGTTAATACGATCATTCCCGACGGGAATGATAATGTGCCGCTGCACTGGCACACCCGTCCCGAGTTTTTCACCGTAAAAAGCGGAACGGTCAAAGCGAGGGCGGGCAGTACCGAGATAACGCTCAAGGCGGGCGAGGGAGTGTTTATGAACGCGAACACTCTGCACAGCTACGTCGCGGCGGGCGAGGAGAACTGCATATGTCCCGATATAGTTTTTTCGGAGGAGCTCCTCGCACCGCTCAACAGCGCCATAAATCACTTGTATGTGACCCCTCTGCTGCTGAATGAAAGGCTGCCGTATATCCATCTAACGCCCGCGGTAGACTGGCAGTGGGAGATACTGGACGGTCTGGACGAGATATTCGCGCTGCTCCAGCGCTACGGCGCGGTGGGGATATACGGAGAGCCGCCGCATGTGGAGTATCGTCACGGCGCTGTTGAGTGCGGCTGCTTTGAGATGGAGGTCCAGCGCTGCATGAACTGCATATGGCAGCTTTTGTTCACTCACAGGCGGGAGTGCGAGTTTGCCGCGGGTATGAAGAACGAGCATATTTTGCTGATAAGAATGCAGAAAATGCTCAGCTTTATCAACGAGAATTTTTCCAGGGATATTTCGCTGAACGATATCGCGCAGTCCGCCAGCATAAGCAAAAGCGAGGCGTCCCGCTGCTTCCAGAGCTATCTGAACACCTCGCCCGTGAATTATCTGCTGAATTTCCGAGTTCAGAAGGCTATGCAGCTGCTGCGCAGCACCGAGATGACAGTCGAGGCGATAGCGCTGGAGTGCCGGTTCGGCAGCGCCGCTTATTTCTGTAAGATCTTCCGTTCAAGAACGGGGCTTACTCCCAAGCAGTACCGCCGAAGCAGGAATTGATGCTTTAAATGATAATTTATTTTGGCACGCTTATTTTTTGTTAGATTTTCTTGTTGATTCCCTGTTGTCATGTTAAAATTTAATAAGTTTTTAAGAAATAGTTGACAAACTAGCTTGGATAGGTTATAGTCAAAGCAGAGTAATGTAACATAAAGGTTCATTGCTTTGTAACACTATGTAATGCATATATCAAAGATGGAGGTAGCAAAATGAAAAAAATTTCGAAAAAGATTGTACGGTTATTTGCATCTGCTGCTGTTTTGGTTTCCATTGCAGTTAATTCGTATGCAAATGGTATTGAGGATAGCATTTTGAGTGAATACTTGGAGGATGAGGTTTTTAGCAGTATTTATTACAGTGAAAATCGCCCTCTAGCGGAGAAAATTATCAATGATGTTTCGGTTAGACGCAGTGAAGAGATGTCCTCTCCCAGAACGGTTGTGGGACCTAGCGCATATTATACCGTTCCTATTATAAAACAGGAAACTTCAATATATTGTGGTTTTGCATCTATGCATCAGATTTTAAGTGCCCTTTCACTTAACAGTAAAATCAAAGGAACAACAAATCTTGAAAAACAAACCACTTTAAAGAATGAGATGAATGAAATCATGAAATCACAAGGCTTGGAACCAAGTCAAACAGGGGTCGTTGCATATATGGCTTTGGTTTTAAATAATTATCTGAGCCAAAAACTTTATTATTGGTATGATGTCAATAATGATTTTGAGGATATTTATGATTTCCAACGGTATACATATGATAGTTTAGCAAATGATTGCCCTACGATCATGCGTACAAATACCAGCAGTCTTAGCTATTACAACGGCACTAACTATTCCCACTATATTGTTGTCGATTATATTGATTTGGACAAGTCATTGATTGAAACTGCCGATTGCTGTTGGACAGATGCTTACAGAGGACATTTTATGGTTCCAATCGAAGAAGCATATAATGCCAGCAGTTACATAATCTGTATATCGCACTAAAGGAGCCTACCATGAAGCATTTGTTCACACCGACTGTTCTTTTCACAGCGGGCTGCCTATTGCTGTGTTCCTGCAAAGATACGGGTGACTTGGATACCGTCACTGCTATAATGGATACCTATGAGCTGTCCGAGCTTTCCGAATTGGGAATTGACAGTTCGGATAATATTGCGTTGGACGTTCTGACGGTTCCCTCTGTCCCTGTTGATGAAGAATATGCAAGAAATAACGTCGGTAATCTGATGGATTTTTCAGATGTAAAAGCGGATATGATGTATTTTGCGCCTTTCGGCGACTCGATTTATTATTTATATCATCATGATGTGTGGACGAATATGTCGAAAAGATGGGATATTTATCGGCAGGATACCGCGACCGGTGAGGTTTCACGCTCTGCTGTACTCGAAAATGATTTTGCGATGTTGGTTTTTTCTGTGACAGTATCGGACAAGGCGATTTATTTTTCAGCTTCAACCTCGGAAAACGAATGGAGGATAATGAGGTTTTCCCCGTCAGACAACAGCGTTGATGTTCTGTTTTCGGGAGAACTGTCAAACAATGACAGAGTTCCTGTGCTCACTTGTCGGGAAAGCAGACTAACCTGGTATAATGTTAACGACCTCGGAAAAATTGAGCTGAAATGTTACGATACAGAAACCGGAGAATTAACAACAGCGGCGGAGGACGTAATTTCCTCAAATCCTTATGAGCGCACAGTTGGCGATGCCTATGCCAAAGATGAAAACGGTCTGGCAGTTGTGCATTATCCCGGCGGCGAGATAACCACCAACTGCGCAAGTGAAAACTTCGCTCTGATGGCTGCGGATAACAGCGGGGTGATATGGTCTGAAACGCTTGACAGCGGAATTTCGCGGCTGTATCTGTATGACTGCAACTCGGGTAATACGTATATAACTCCTGCCGGAAATCACATGGGCACTGGCATTATAAACGATTGTTTTTTTATAAACAGGATTGATGGGTTGATGTTCGCGTATATCGGAAGTGAAACGGTTTACCGTGATACACAAAGCGGCTTTGCGTGGGCATATTGCTTTCCGGAAAGTGGTATTGTCGGGCTGTGCTCGGATAACAAAGTATTTCTGTATCATATCTCCTGAGCATAAAATATTATTCTCCGCAATTTGAAAAATTCAAAATCAAAGAGGTAAGAAGCGCGAACTTCTTACCTCTTTTTTATCATTATCTCCGAATTACATTTCGATAACTATATCATTCTCCGCCTTGAGAATGCTGTCGAGAATGAGCTTGCCGTCGATCTTCTCGCCGTTTACGGTAACGCTCTTTACGCCGTGCTCGCTGCCGTTGGGGTTCTTGACCGTAACGTGCAGACGCTTGCCGCGGAATGTCTTATCCATAGTATACTCCTTCCACTCGGAGGGAATGGACGGGTCAATCACCAGACCCTTGGTCTCGGGGTTAAGTCCGAGAATACCCTCGGTAGTTCCCACCATAACCGTGGAAGCCGTACCCGTCAGCCAGTGCACGTGCGCTCTGCCCGCGAAAGGACTGTCCTTGCCCTCGACAAACTGACCGTATACATACGGCTCGAGCACCCTGTGCTCCGCGTTGTCATTGTAGGTAGCGGGAGCCGCCTCCGTCCAGTACTTGTACGCGCGGTTGCCGTGACCGAGCTTGCTCTCGGCGAGTATCAGCCAGCCCTGCGGCTGCGAGAATATACCCGCGTTCTCCTTGGTGCACTTGTTGAAGCACTGCATAAGCGCTCCGTCAAAGCCGTGCTCAACATAGGGAGGATACATTACCATAGCGCCGTAGGGGGTGTTGAGCTCGCGCTCTACGCTGTCCATAGCCTTCTCGCCCTGCTCCTTTGAAGCAAAGCCCGAGATGACCGACCAGGACTGCGGATTTAGCCACATGGAAGCCTCTGGGTCGGTGCGCTGACCGATAACGGTGCCGTCCTCCTTGTAGCCGCGTATCCATCTGTCCTCGTTCCAGCAAGCCGCCAGGATCTCGTCCAGCTTTGCCTTTATCTCGTCGAGGTACTTGATGTACTCGGTGTCGTTCTTTTCCTCCGCGTAGGTGCGCAGTATCTTTACCGCGTAAACAAGCTGGAACGCCACGAAGGTGGACTCGCCCTTCTTTCCGAGGCGCAGGCAGTCGTTCCAGTCCGCGTGAAGTCCCGCAGGCATTCCGTGGTTGCCGAGGTTGTTCATTGAGAACATGATGGCTCTCTTAAGGTGGTCGTAGACTGTGCCCTTTTCGCCGTCGTTCGCGTAGAATATCTCCTCATCGAGGAACGCGCTGTCGCCGCTCTCGGAGATATACTTGTAAACCGTCGGGAACAGCCAAAGAGCGTCGTCCGCGCGGTAGCTGGGGTGACCGGTCTCCTTTACATACTCGGGATCGTCGGGGGTATTCTCCTGTCCCGCCTTGTGGGTATATTTTACAAGGGGAAGTCCCGCGCCGTTGGTAACCTGTGCGGAGAGCATAAACTCTATCTGCTTCTTGGCCATCTCGGGAGCGAGGTGGATAATGCCCTGGATATCCTGCACGGTATCGCGGTAGCCGAAGCCGTTTCTCAGACCGCAGTACTGGAACGAAGCGGCTCTCGACCAGATAAAGGTGATAAAGCAGTTGTAAGCGTTCCAGGTGTTCACCATATTGTTGAAGTTAGCGTCGGGAGTGTTTACCTGGAGGTTGTTCAGCTTGCTGTGCCAGTATTCCCTGAGCTCCGCAAGCTCCTTTTCAACCACGCCGTCCTTGTTGTATTTCTCGATGATCTCCTTTGCAACGTTCTCGGGCTTCTGACCGAGGAGGTAGGTGAACTCCTTGGTCTCCCCGGGCTGGAGAGTGATGTCGCTCTGGAGCGCTCCGCAGGAGTTGGTGTTGTAGTTCAGATCGCCCTTAAGCCCCTCCTCGATACCCTTGGGGTTGGCGTAGCTTCTGTAAGAGCCGACAAACGCGTCGCGGTCGCCGCAGTACGCGGAAACCTCCGCTCTCGCAAGACCGAGGAAGCGCTCGTTGTCGGGGTTCTTGAACACCTCGTTCTGCTTCTGCTGAATGAAGTTGCCCTTGAAATAGGTCCTGGTAATGAACAGGGTGTACTGGAGGTTTACCTGATCCTGCTCGTAATTGTTGTCGTTTACAAACTCGCAGTAGCCCGTTACTGAGAGCTTGCGGGGCTTGCTGTCGGTGTTGGTCACCTTAGCAGCCCATACCTCATATGTAGCGTCCTTGGGCACATAGTAGGTCACCTCGGACTTGATTCCCTTGTACTCGGAGGTGATGACGGTATAAGCCGTACCGTGGCGGCACTCGCTCCTGAAGCTGTCGAGGGGCTTGCAGACGGGCGCCCAGCTTGCCGACCAGTACTCGCCGCTCTCGTTGTCCTTGAGGTAAACGTAACGCCCGGGCTGATCGTTTGCGACGCTGTTGAAGCGGTAGCGGATAACGCGTCCGTTCGCCCCCGACTTAACAAAGCTGTAGCCGCCCGCGTTGTTGGAGATC
>CAZKJC010000182.1:0-5583 GCA_964552995.1 uncultured Ruminococcus sp. | reverse complement strand
TAAGCACACGCAGCTGACGAGCGCAGCGAGGAAGCGGAGTGTGATTAGCGGAAATCGCGCAGCATTTGCCATTAGGTGAGTTTTGCGCAAAACGCTGCAAAATGCTATAGGTCACCACGCGATTGTTGCGCAAAACTACATGCGCGACTTTTTGAAATTCCATGCGACGACATTGCGTTGCATTAAACTTTTATTCACTTTTCGCCTTTTCCCCCAGCTTTTTCTCCGTGTGATGCACGAGCCGTGAAATATTTCCGCGGTGCATATAAATTATCAGCCCTCCCATAAACATGGCAATAAACGTATTTATCACCGCCGCGGGGTCGCCGTCCACAACATACCCGAAAACAAACGTACCGATAAAAAACAGCCCCGAGGAAACGCAGCTCCCCAGCGAAACATACCTTGTTATCGCCACCAGCACCACGAAAACTCCCATCAGAACCAGACCCGTGCGCCAGTCCAGCGTGAAAATCGCGGAGATAGCGGCAAGCACTCCCTTTCCGCCCTTAAATCCGTAATATATCGGGAACACATGACCCACTACCGCCATAAATCCCGCCATATATTCTACCCATTTCATCTCCGAGGAATAGTCCGCCGTATCCACTCCCCCGATAAACCGGAACGCCAGTCTTACCGCCAGTACAGCCAGCACAGCCTTAGCCACGTCGCCCAAAAGCACCACCGCCGAGCTCGCCTTTCCCTGCGTCCTCAAAGTATTTGTAAGTCCCGCGTTGCCGCTGCCCATAGAGCGGATATCCTTACCCGTCCTCAGCTTTGTCACTATTATCGAGGTATTTATCCCGCCCAGAAGATAGGGCACAACAAGCATTATAATGAAACATATCCATGTCATGAAGCGTCGTTTTCCTTTCCGTCACCGCTGTCGGGGCGCTCGGCAAAGTGCGCCGGCTGACCGTTCAGCATTATCTGTATGTTTTCATTTCGTCCCTTTATCGCAGCCAGCAGCATTTCTCCGCTTTCGTTCGGCTGAAGAGTGATAATAGTCTCCTTGCCGTCGCACAGCTTAAGGAATATCCCGTTGCGCCTAAGATCGGCTGAGCGTATCTCGTCGTATCTCATCAGCTTTATGCGGCGATAGGAATAAAAAATGATCCAGGTTTCCTTATAAAATTTATGGACCCCTATCCGGTATGCCTGCGGGTAGTTGTCCGCCACCTCCGCGGCGCTGCCCTCGGGAAGCTCCGCCAGCCTTATTTTGAATTTTTTCGGGGCGATAACAAAAATATCCGCCGCCGCCCATATCAGGCAGGCTCCCAGAAAAGCGGAAATAATTATACCCGGGACGCGCGTGTTATCCCGCGCGTAAACCCCCGTCATAAAAAAAGCCGTTATGCATATGGCGACTATCACAAGATACCTTATCAGCAGCGAGATATGCGCCTTATAAAAATCTTTTATTATCTGCCGCATTTACTCGCCTCTTTCACGCACTGTCAGCTTTATGGGAGTCATATCCAGCCCGAAGGTCTCCCGTATCTGATTTTCAATATACCGCTGATATGAATAGTGGAAAAGCTCCTTATTGTTGCAGAACACCACAAAATTCGGGGGATTTGTGGACGCCTGGGTCATGTAATACAGCTTCAGCCGCTTTCCCTTGTCCGAGGGCGGCTGAACGCGCGAGGTCGCGTAGCTCAGCATATCGTTGAGCACTCCCGTTGAAATGCGGCGGGAATGCTGCTCCTTTACCGCCTTTATCAGCTCAAACAGCTTGTCCACGCGCTGCCCCGTTTTCGCGGAAATGAACACGAACGGAGCGTAGCTCATAAACGAGAAATCCGTTTCCAGCTTCTTGGTGAACTCCCGCATAGTTTTGTCGGTCTTGTCCTCCACCGCGTCCCATTTATTCACCGCGATAACGCTTGGCTTGCCCTTGTCGTGGGCGTAGCCCGCCACCTTGCTGTCCTGCTCGGTAAAGCCGACGGTCGCGTCTATCATGATAACGCACACGTCCGCTCTGTCCACCGCCATAAGCGCGCGCAGAACGCTGAAATGCTCGATATTTTCCTTTACCTTAGCCTTTCTGCGCATTCCCGCCGTGTCGATAAACACATACTTATCCTCGCCGCGGGTGACCTCGCTGTCTATCGCGTCGCGGGTCGTTCCGGCAATATCCGAAACTATGGAGCGCTCCTCGCCCGCTATAAGGTTTGTGAGAGAGGACTTCCCGACGTTCGGCTTTCCGATGACCGCTACCTTTATCGCGTCCTCGTCATACTCCTCTTCCTCCTCCGGCGGGAGATTTTCAAAAACAGCCTCCAGCAGATCGCCCGTGCCGTGACCGTGCACGGAGGACACCGCTATCGGGTCGCCCAGTCCCAGATTATAGAACTCATAAAGCTCGGGCGGCGGCTCGCCGATACCGTCCGCCTTATTCACCGCAAGCACTATGGGCTTGCCGCTCTTCATCAGCAGCGTCGCCACGTCCATATCGTTCGCGGTAACTCCCGTCGTGATATCCGTCACGAAAATTATAGCGTCCGCCCGCTCTATGGCAAGCATAGCCTGCTCGCGCATCTGCGCGAGGATTATATCGTCCGTTTTAGGCTCTATTCCGCCCGTGTCGATAAGCATAAACTCCCGCCCCAGCCACTCGCAGCGGCTGTATATCCTGTCGCGGGTGACGCCGGGGGTATCGTCCACTATGGACAGTTTCTTTCCCACCAGCTTATTGAAAAGTGTGGACTTCCCCACGTTGGGTCTGCCAACTATAGCTACGACTTGCATTTCTTACCTCCTGATTTTAAAAAAATTTTCTGCGACCCGCCCGCAAAAGCTCCGCTCCACTTCGTTCCGCTCTGCTTTCACGGGCTCTCGCAAAAAATTTTCCTGCGACGACATTATGTTGATCTTTTTTTCGCGTTCCTTTACTGCAACGACTTTTCGCCGCAATATTCCAAATTTCTACAAAATGACTATACTATTATAGTATATCATATTCCGCCGAGTTTTTCAAGCCGAAAGCGGAAAAACAATGCACTCAACTGCAAAAAATATCCCCGCGGCATAAACCGCGGGGATACCATTATTTATCCGGCTGTATCTTCCATATCTCCTTTGCGTAATCCTCAATAGTCCTGTCTGAGCTGAACTTTCCGGAGCAGCAGAGGTTTATCCAGCACTTGCGCAGGAATTCCTCTCTGTTGTCGCGGTAGTCCGCGTTTGCCTTTACCTTAGCCTCAACATAGCTTTCCAGATCGCCGAGGATATAATAATTATCGGGTCTGTGCCAGCTTGCGCCGTCCAGCAGCGAGTAGTACAGCTCTCTGAACGCGCCGCTGCCTCCGTCGGAGAACGTGCCGTCTATCAGCTTCTCCACTACCGCGGATATCTTCTTGTTGTTGGCATAAATTTCGCGCGGGTCGTATTTCGGCATTATTTCCGCAAGCTCCTCTACTCTCGCGCCGAAGATGTAGTTATTGTCAATGCCCGCTTCCTCCGCGATCTCTACGTTGGCTCCGTCGTATGTTCCCAGAGTTACCGTGCCGTTTAGCATAAACTTCATATTGCCCGTGCCGCTGGCTTCCGTGCCCGCCGTGGATATCTGCTCCGAGATATCCGCCGCCACTACCAGCTTTTCCGCATAGGAAACGTTGTAATTCTGCACGAAAACCACCTTTATCGCACCGTTTATTTCCTTATCGTTATTAACAAGCTCCGCTATCTCGTTGATAAACTTGATTATCGCCTTTGCGCGGGCATATCCGGGGGCGGATTTCGCTCCGAAAATATAGGTAGTGGGGTAGAAATCCTTTATGCTGCCGTCCTTTATCCCGTAATAAATATACAGTATGCTGAACGCGTTCATAAGCTGCCGCTTATACTCGTGCAGCCGCTTTATCTGAATATCGAAAATGCTGTCGGGATCGAGGGTTATTCCCTCGTGAGCTCGGATATATTCAGTAAGTGCCTTTTTGTTATTGTGCTTTATCTCCGCGAAGCGCGCCATCTGCTGCTTGTCGTCCGCGTATTTGAGCAGATTTTTCAGCTCCGAAAGATTCGTTATCCAGCTCTCGCCGCCCAGCAGCTCGGTTATCTGCTCGGACTGCTTCGGGTTGCAGAGCGCTATCCAGCGGCGGGGAGTAATGCCGTTGGTCTTGTTCTGGAAGCGCTCGGGATACAGCTCGTACCACTCGGGCAGCGCGTCGTTTTTGAGTATTTCGGTATGGATACGCGCCACGCCGTTTGTAGCGCTCGTGCAGTAGATCGCCATTTTAGCCATATGGACTACTCCGCCGCTGATGGGCTTCATATCGTCTATCTGCTCCTTGGGCATTCCGCGGCGGTACATATCCGAAATGAAGTACTCGTTCAAGCGCATGATAATGCCGTAGACCTCGGGGATAAGCTCCTCCATGATGTCTATGCCCCATTTTTCAAGAGCCTCCGCCATAATGGTGTGGTTGGTGTAGTTAAAGGTTTTCTGCGCGATCTCAAACGCCTTGTCAAAGGTGAGCCCATGCTCCGCGGTAAGCACGCGGATAAGCTCGGGAATGGCTATCGTGGGGTGGGTATCGTTCAGCTGAACCGAATTGAACTCCGCGAAATCCTCGATTTTTCTGCCCGCGCGCAGGTGCTTTCTGATAAGATCGGCGATGGAAGCGGCGCTGAAGAAGTACTGCTGCTTTAAGCGGAGCAGCTTGCCCGGGCGCGCGTCGTCGTTGGGGTAGAGCGTGCGGGAGATGTTCTCCGCCTCTATCTGCTCGCGGCACGCCGCCATATAGTCCTGGCGGTTGAACGCGCCGAAGTCGAACTGATCTATCGGCTCAGCCTCCCAAAGGCGCAGTGTTCCCGCGAAATCGTTCTTATAACCGAATATCGGCATATCGTAGGGAACAGCTCTCACATCGCCCGTCGCGAAGTGTATCGTCACCGCGTCGGAAGCCGCGCGCTTGCTCCAGGGGTCGCCGAACCTCGTCCAGTCGTCCGCGTACTCGCACTGGAAACCGTTTTCGATGGTCTGGCGGAACAGTCCGTATTTATAGCGGATACCGTAACCCGTAAGCGGCATTTTCAGAGCCGCCGCGCTGTCGAGGAAGCAGGCTGCAAGACGACCCAGACCGCCGTTTCCGAGAGCCGCGTCCTCTATCTCCTCAAGATCGTTAAGGCTCGCGCCCGCACTGTTCAGCAGCTTTTCAGCCTCGTCGCGAAGCCCTAAGCAGAGCAGGTTGTTGAATATCGCGCGTCCCACCAGGAACTCCGCGGAAAGATAGCTCGCCGAGCGACCCTTGGGAGCGCTCTTTTTCATTATCGGGACAGCCTGCTCCATTATCGCCGCCGCCAAAGCGTTGTGGAGCTGCGGCGCGGTGGCTTTTGCTCCGTCGGTTAGCTCGGCAAGGTTGTCCTCAAAGTCTTTTTTAAGTAATTCGTTGTTTATCATAAATACCCTCTCCTTAAAGAATATTTTTCCAAAAGATTGTATTATTTATTATAACATATTTTGCGACTAAATTCAAGCGGTAAATGTTAATTTGGGAAGATAATTTGCAGAGAGCCGCTGAAATTTTTTAGAATATACAGTGCTGAAAGCTAAATGATATGCGGCATGGAAAGTGC
>CAZKJC010000181.1:0-5625 GCA_964552995.1 uncultured Ruminococcus sp. | reverse complement strand
ATCGGCTACCCCCTGCCGTTCAAGAATAAGGTGCGCACGTTCTGCCAGAACCCCGGCGGCTTCGTCAGCCAGGAGAACTACGACAACGATCTCGCGGTTGTGAACGGGCACTCTTATAAGGAGATGAAATCCGACAACACCAACCTCGCGATACTCTGCTCCCATAATTTCAGCGTGCCCTTCAATCAGCCGATAGAGTACGCGCAGAAGGTGGGAGAGCTTGCAAATATGCTGGGCAACGGACATATTCTGGTGCAGCGTTTCGGGGATATCCTGGACGGAAAGCGCACCTGGGACAAGGAGCTGTCCTTTTCAAACGTGAAGCCCACCCTGCCCGACGCGGTCGCGGGAGATATCACCGCCGCCATGCCCTACCGCACAATGACCAATATAATCAATTTTATAAAGGCGGTGGACAACGTTGTCCCTGGGTTCGCCAGCCGCGAAACGCTGCTGTACTCCCCCGAGCTGAAATTTTACTCCAACCGTATAGAAATGGACGAGCATTTCAACACCAATATAAAAGGTCTGCATTGCCTGGGAGATTCCAGCGGCTGGACAAGAGGGCTGATGATGGCTTCCATTATGGGAGTGCTGATGGGCAGAGAACTGGCGGGCAGCCAATAATATATCGTGCGTTAGTCAGGAGAGAGACATTATGAGAATGAGGAGAAAGAAAAACCTCGACGAGCGTATTGCGGCATGCAAGCCCGTAATGCTTTATATGCAGTGTCAGAACGAGCACGCGGGCGATCCGCTCTCGGAGGAATTTTTCGTGGACAGTGAAAAAATCTTCGGGAACAATGATCCGCTTTACCTGGAGATAGGCTGCGGAAAGGGCGGCTTCGCCATTGAGTTCGCGCGGCGGAATCCCGATATAAATCTTATCGCGATAGAGAAAACTCCCAACGTGCTCGTTACGGGCATGGAGGAGGAAATGCGGCTGGGGCTGCCGAATCTGCGGTTCTGCTTAGGGCAGGCGGAGTATCTGGAGCATATGTTCCGCAAACACAGCGTTGACAGGCTGTTCCTCAATTTCAGCTGTCCGTTTCCCAAAAAGCAGTACGCCAACCATAGGCTCACCCACGAGCGATTTCTCAATATTTACCGAGAGGTTCTCAAGGAGGGCGCGGAGATACATCAGAAAACCGACAATATGCATTTTTTCGAGTTTTCGATAGAGGAGCTTTCGCGGTGCGGTTTCCCGCTGAAAAATGTAAGCCTCGATCTGCATAACAGCGGATTTGAGGGGAATATAATGACGGAATACGAAAAGCGCTTCACCGACCTGGGACAGCCTATTTACAGGCTTGAAGCGGTAAATATCAACAGGTAGCGGCAAAATGGATAAGTATATTGAATTTGACGATCTTACGTTCAAGCTTGCCGTCGCTCAGGTGCTGATGTATGATCTGAAGCTCCTTGGCGAACCTTACAGCGGAGGCGACAAATATTTTGAGGTCTACAAGGAGGATCACGCCGAGGTATCCGACGAGGAATGCATAAAGCGGCTCAAACCTTTTATTGAGCGCGGAATGAATTTTTTCGCAGAGCTTAAGATACCGAGTTCGCTTGCGCCGAAAATACAATATCTGTATGTCGGCGAGGAGCTCAGCGTTTATTACAACATCAACCCGCAGTGGCTTGATCTTGAAGAATACGAAGATGGCAGCGCTTTTGACATTACCGATATAAGCGAGCGTGAAATAAAGCAGTTCCCGAACCTTAAGGGGATTACGTTCAATATGCACAACGATCCGCCCGAGGCGCTGCTGCGCAAACTGGAGGAGTGGGGAATAGAGATAAACCCGCAATTTTGATATGATATACAGAAGATTGGATATTTCGGAGATAGACCGCGATCTGTTCCGCGGGTTTATACGGCGGCAGGTCGTTACGGACTGCTGGCGGCGCGAGGGCGGAAGAAACGGAAAATGGGTGATAAAAAGCGACCCGTTCATCGATGACTGGAGCGAGGAGGACTACGCGTTTCTGGTGAGCTGTCTGAAAAACACTCTCGCCACCGGCGGCTTTGTTTACGGAGCGTTTGAGCAAAACATACTAAAGGGCTTCGTTTCGGTCGAGCCGGAGCTGATGGAGGGCGGATATCTCGATCTTTCAAGTATTCACGTTTCGGCGGATATGCGCGGAAAGGGTATCGGGAAAGCCCTTTTCGGAGCGGCTGCCGACTGGGCGGAGGAGCGGGGAGCGGAGCGGCTCTATATTTCCTCGCACTCCGCGGTGGAAAGTCAGGCGTTTTACAAAGCCATGGGCTGCGTCGAGGCGGAGCGCTGTTTTCAAAAGCACGTTGAAGCCGAGCCTTACGACCGTCAGCTTGAATACCCTATTAAAAAGAGGTAAATTTTACATAATTTCCCGAAAAGGTATCATAACTATTAACAAAGCGCGCTGCCGCGCTCAATAAGACTAAAAGGAGAGATATTATGAAGAAGATCACAGGCACCTTCCCCAGCAGCACGGGGCTTTGCGACATTAAATTTTATTTTTATGTTCCCGAGAAGCCCAAGGCGCTGCTTATGCTGTCACACGGTATGTGCGAGTACATCGAGCGCTATGAGGAATTCGCGAAATTCCTCTGCGACAACGATATCATATTGTGCGGCAACGACCATATCGGTCACGGAAACTCCATAACCAGCGATGATATGCTGGGCTATTTCGGCTCGGAAAAGGGCTATATCCACATGGTCCGGGACCTGCACCGCATGAAAATGGCGGCGGAGAAGCTCTACCCGAATATCCCGCACTTTCTTATGGGGCACAGCATGGGCAGCTTTCTCGCGAGGATATACTTCTCGAAGTACGGCGACCGCTGGAGCGGCGCGATATTTATGGGAACGGCTGGCGGTATGACGGGCTCCGCGCCGCTGCGCCGCGTGATGGAGACCATCTCCCGCAACCACGGCGATCTGTACCGCCACAAATTCGGCACGAGGGTGGTTTTCGGAATGTTCAATCTGCGCACGGAAAACCGCCGCACTCCCAACGACTGGCTCTCGCGGGACGACGCGAACGTTGACAAATACTGCGCCGATCCCAAGTGCAACTTCACCTTTACCATCGCGGGGTACAAGGACCTGCTCAACGCCCTGATGTGCTGCAACAGCGCTGCGGTGATCGAAAATACCCCCACCGATACGCCGATACTCTTCTTAAGCGGCGGCATGGACCCTATCGGAGAATACGGGCAGGGAGTGCGCACCGCCTGCATGAAATATATGGAGCATGGCTGCGACGTGAATATTCGCATTTACCGCGAGGCGCGGCACGAGCTTATTTTCGAGCTTAACCGCGAGGAGGTAATGAACGATATTCTGGAGTTCCTTATCAAGAGGATATGATGCATGACATACGGGAAAGGCTGACATAAATGAATGAGATCATATCACTTGCGGCGGATATAATGAATAAAAGCGGCTGCAATTACGCGGTTTGCGGAGGACTTGCGCTTGAACTGTTTCTCGGCAGAAAAACGCGCGGTCATGGGGATATAGATATCTGTGTTTTCTGGAATGAGCGCGATAAGACTATCCTTTATATGCAGTCGCAGGGCTGGGATATTTACGAAATGCTGGGCGGCGGAATGTGCCATAAGATCACCGATATAAACCGCCAGAAAAAACTGAAGCGCAATGTTTTCTGCGTCCGCGAAGAATGCGGAGTACTGCGGTTTGACCCGGCAGAGGGCGAAGATGAAGATGTTTTTTTCGTGGATATCAACGAAACAGATAATCCCGACAGAAATTTTATAGAGCTTCTTTATAATGATGAATCCGCTGAAAGCTTTATCTATGCAAGAAACGATAAAATTCGCCGTGAACTCAAAAAGGCAATTCTGACGCGCGGCGGTATTCCCTATCTTGCTCCCGAGCTGGTACTGCTGTACAAATCAACGGATACCGCCCGTCAAGCCAATCGCGCAGATTTTGAAACGGTTTACCCGTATATGGATGACGAGCAGAAAGAATGGCTGAATAACGCCCTTAAAACCGCGTATCCCGACGGTCATGAATGGATAAGAGATTTTTAACGGGGCAAGCCATTATGACTTATGACGAATTTCTGGTGGCACTGGGAGAATATTGGGAGCTGTTTGAAAAGGGCTTGAAAAAGCAGGCTAACAAGCTGCTTTTCAAGTTCGCGGAGGACTTTAAGGCGAACGTCCCCCAAGAGCGAGCGGACGAGCTTCTGTGCCGCTTTTGCCGCGACTATATTGACGGCGACAGGTTTGACGAGCACAAACGTTTTGGCTTATCGCTGCCCTTTCAGCTTACGGGACTGCTGAATGAGTACTTTATCCGCGAATGCAAAGCGGAAAAGATGCCGCAGATGCGCTGGGCGTTTCAGATATTCGGGAGATATTACAATCCCCATGACCCCCAAAACGAGCATGACCCTGCCGCCATACTTAAGAGGGCTTACGAGCACCCCGAATGCGACCAAAAGACCGTCGACCTCTATTTCAACGAGCAGGTGGAGTGGCTGTACTGGGGCGCTCACCACTTCCCCGACGGCTGTATCATTGCCCGCGAGTCCTACCGCGAAACGGTGGACGTCGCCGAGAAAATTCTTTCGGAAAAGACGGTCGATCCCGCCCTTGCCGGTGAGTTCAACTATTATGTTCGGCTCTATGAGCTTTTTTACGAATGGTCGGACGGCGGCAGAAAAGGGGATTTCGGAGAGCTTTGCGAAAAGGCGGGGGTAGAATTTCGTGAGATCAAGGCATTTTATTACAAAAAATAGGAGGCAAATAATGATAAAACATATCGTAATGTGGAAATTCAAAGAGGGAGAGCGGGACAATATGCTGCTCTTCCGCGACAGGCTGTTGGCGCTCAAGGGGCAGATTCCCGAGATACGCGCCATGGAGGTGGGGATAAACATGAACCCCTCCGACCGCAGCTACGACGCAGTGCTGGTGTCGGAGTTCGACAGTATGGAGGCGCTGAACGCGTACAGCACCAATCCGCTTCATGTGGCGGTATCCGACTTCTGCAAGACTATCCGCACCGCTTCCGCGAGCGTTGACTATGAATTCTGAGCGGGTAACGCATGAGTTCCCGCCCGTGTATGACGGCAATTCGCGGGTGCTGATACTGGGGACTATTCCCTCGCCGAAGTCCCGCGAGCGGGGATTTTACTACATGCACCCGCAGAACCGTTTCTGGAGAATGCTCTGCGCGGTTCTCGGGGAGGATATACCCGCCGACGTCGCGGGCAGGCGGGAGCTGTGCCTTAAACGCGGCGTGGCTTTGTGGGACGTTCTGGAAAGCTGTGATATCGCGGGCGCGGAGGACAGCTCCATAAAAAACGCAAAGCCTAACGATCTTCGTATAATTCTCGGCGCAAGTCCTATAAAAGCTGTATTTACAACAGGGAAAAAGGCGCATGCTCTTTATAAACGGTATTTCCCCGAGCTTCCCGAGGATACCTGCCTGCCCTCCACCAGCCCCGCAAACCGCACCATATCCGAAGCGGAAATGCTGGAGGAATACCGCAGGATCGCGGAGTACTTATAAATGATAATTTATGCTGGCGCGCTTATTTTGTTAGATTTGCAATGTGGTTCTCCTTTTAATTTGTTGAAGTTGAATTTGTTATGTT
>CAZKJC010000180.1:0-5654 GCA_964552995.1 uncultured Ruminococcus sp. | reverse complement strand
CAGCCGCCGCAAGCTGCTGGAAAAGATAAGCGTGGAGGAGCTGCCCGCGTCCTCGCGCAAATACCCCTATATCGGGTTTGACGTAGAGCGCGAGGTTGGCAAGGACATCTTGCAGGTGTCGGGGCTGTCCAAGACGGTGGACGGGGTAAAGGTGCTCAACGACGTGAGCTTTACCGTTAACCGCAGCGATAAAATAGCCTTTGTGGGAGCGAACGAGATCGCCGTTACCACTCTGTTCCGCATACTCACCGAGGAGATAGAGCCGGACGAGGGCAGCTTCAAGTGGGGCAGCACCACCTCGGTGAGCTATTTCCCCAACGACAACAGCGCCTTTTTCAACGAGTGCACCCTGTCCATCATCGACTGGATGCGGCAGTACTCCAAGGACGAGACCGAGAGCTATCTGCGCGGATTTTTAGGCAGAATGCTGTTCAGCGGCGACGACGTTTTCAAGCCAGTAAACGTGCTTTCGGGCGGTGAAAAGGTGCGCTGTATGTTTTCGCGTATGATGCTATTCCAGAGCAATGTGCTGATACTCGACCGCCCCACCAACCACCTCGACCTGGAGAGTATCACGGCGGTAAACAACGGACTTTCCGAGTTCAAGGGGAACATTCTTTTCGCGACCCACGACCACGAGATACTCGAGACCGCCGCGAACCGCATTATCGAGATAACCGAAAACGGCTGCCTTGACAGGCAGGGCACATACGACGAGTTTATCGAGTGGCGTAAGGATAAGATCGGCGGTTCTCTTATGCTATAATATTGCGGGGATATGCACATGATATTGATGGACGAGGTCAAGCGGGCGTTCGGAGAGGACGGGCGCGGCGCGGTCATGCGGTTTTTGATAGATAGGGAGCTTGCGGGCTGCGGGGACGACGGCGAGCGATGGAGCGTTCTGTTTGAAAAATGCGACGGCTGGGTCAGGGACTATCTCCTATGGGAGGACGATACCTATATCCGCGGCATTGAGGGCTGGAATTTCTTTATCCGCGTGTGCTGCTGCCGTCTGCCGGAGGAACCCGCGGACTGGACGGCGTATATTTACCGTATGTCGCTGCTTACGATACTGCGGTACGATTACTATGCCGATGAAGAGGGGCGAAACAGGGTCATAGAGAACGCGCGGAACTCGTCGCGATGGAAGGACGAATATTCCTGCGGCTTTGACGTTGATTATATTCTGGAGTCGGGATATGCGGAGCTGACGCGGGAAGAGTGGCTGGAGGAAATAAACGGTTTTCGCAGAGCGTCATGGGATAAGTGGCACGGAAAGGAAAATGAGCAGACCAATAATCCGAAGTACATTGAGGAAATGGAGATCAACTACCCCAAATTCGCGGCAATTACGGAGCGGCTGGAGCGTGAAACGGGAGATTGTCAGGTGGCTCGCATGAACCGCCAAGGCGGAGATGAGACCGTTTGGTATTTTATAAAGGATCAAAACAGCTTTTATGTATTAAATATATTTGACGGCTGGTAATAGGTCGACTTGCAGAAAAATTGCAGCGCAATGTTGAGGCAGGAAATTTTTCGCGAGAGTATGGCACGCTTCGCTCCGCGTAGCAGAGTGAAGCGTGTCATACGGGCCGCGGAAAATTTCAAATTTAAATAAGGAGAAAACCACTATGCTGACGGTTGAGGAGCGCGTTTACACGCTTTCTGAGATACTCGAGACCGCCGCGAACCGTATTATCGAGATAACCGAAAACGGCTGCCTTGACAGACAGGGAACATACGACGAGTTTATCGAGTGGCGCAAGGATAAGATCGGCGGTTCTCTTATGCTGTAATATTGCGGGGATATGCACATGATATTGATGGACGAGGTCGAGCGGGCGTTCGGAGAGGATGGGCGCGGCGCGGTCATGCGGTTTTTGATAGATAGGGAGCTTGCGGGCTGCGGGGACGACGGCGAGCGATGGAGCGTTCTGTTTGAAAAATGCGACGGCTGGGTCAGGGACTATCTCCTATGGGAGGACGATACCTATATCCGCGGCATTGAGGGCTGGAATTTCTTTATCCGCGTGTGCTGCTGCCGTCTGCCGGAGGAACCCGCGGACTGGACGGCGTATATTTACCGTATGTCGCTGCTTACGATACTGCGGTACGATTACTATGCCGATGAAGAGGGGCGAAACAGGGTCATAGAGAACGCGCGGAACTCGTCGCGATGGAAGGACGAATATTCCTGCGGCTTTGACGTTGATTATATTCTGGAGTCGGGATATGCGGAGCTGACGCGGGAAGAGTGGCTGGAGGAAATAAACGGTTTTCGCAGAGCGTCATGGGATAAGTGGCACGGAAAGGAAAATGAGCAGACCAATAATCCGAAGTACATTGAGGAAATGGAGATCAACTACCCCAAATTCGCGGCAATTACGGAGCGGCTGGAGCGTGAAACGGGAGATTGTCAGGTGGCTCGCATGAACCGCCAAGGCGGAGATGAGACCGTTTGGTATTTTATAAAGGATCAAAACAGCTTTTATGTATTAAATATATTTGACGGCTGGTGATAGGTACACTAAAAATAGGCTTTACTAAAAGGAGAGATTATGCTGACGGTTGAGGAGCGCGTTTACACGCTTTCTTATTTGTGGAAAGAGGCGGAATACAATTTCGCTTTCTGGGCGGAGCGTCCCGAGGTCGACTGGGACGGGGAATATAAAAAATTCCTGCCGCTTGTGATAAACGCAAAAAGCGATCTTGAATATTATCTGCTGCTTATGCGGTTTTACGCGCTGCTCCGCGACGGTCACACCTCGGTAACGCCGCCCTTTGAGCTGTTGGAGGGCAGGAGCGTTCCTTTCGGGGCGGTGCGCGCGGAGGGAAAGCTCCTTCTGGCGGCAGTTCCCGAGGGGCGTGAGGAGCTTTTGCTGTCCGAAATAACGCATATACAGGGTCTGCCGATAGGGGAGTACACAGAAAAATATGTGTATCCCTACTACTGGCATGAGCTGCCCGAGAGCCTTTTCGCATGCTATGACTGTATCGAGTCCTCGGTTATGTTCAATTTTGATATTGACGAGACCGTGACCGTAACGACGGACATGGGAGAGCTTAACTTTAAAATGAACGAGCCCACGGAAACGGTCTGGGCAGAGCTTGGCGTCAAAGCCCCCGAGCCGCTTGACGAGCGCTTCCGCTCCGAAAGCCTTGTAATATCTGTCACAAAGGATAATATCGCGGTGATCGAGATATTTGATTTCTATCACGCGGAAATAACGATGGAGTTCGCGGAAAATATTGCGCTGTTAAAGGGCTGTACAAGCTATGTTATCGACGTAAGGGGTAATTCGGGCGGCATGGGCGACCCGCCGCTTGAAATAGCGCGGTATTTTATAAGCGGCAAATATCCCGTAAAGTCGGAGCAGAAAACTCCCGCTCACAGCGCGAAATATCACGCGCTCGAGCCCTATATCGACCGTGAAAACCCCGATCTCTCCGACCCGTGGCAGCGCAAAATATACGAGGTCGCTACCCATACCTATTATGAAGACCTCACCGAAAACGGCGAAAGGGACGGGTATATCGACTTTGACGAGCGGGAAACCGAGCTGACCGCTCCCGCCGTAATACTGACGAACCACAGCACCGCCTGCGCCGCAGAGAATTTCGCGGCATATTTCAAGGTCACGGGCAGGGCGAAGATAGTCGGGACGACCACGTTCGGCTCGGGCGCGGAGGCGATGATAAGGGACTTGCCGCTCGGCGGGAAAATGTGGCTCGCGACCACGCGCGGCAAGCTGATAGACGGCAGCGATTATGTGAGCGTCGGTATAGCTCCCGATATTCCCGCCGAAAGGACTGCCGCAGACCTCGCCGACGGAACGGACAGGGTACTGATAAAAGCGCTGGAGCTTTTGCGTAAATCAAACAGGGAAGATTGAAAAAGATGTATTACATTATAATGGACTTGGAATGGAACCAGCCGCTGACGCGGGAGCAGACGATACAGTCGCCCGTGCCGCTGCATGGTGAGATCATTCAGATAGGCGCGGTAAAGACCGACGAGAGCTTTAATTTTATCGAGAAGATCAAAATAAGCGTCTGCCCGAAATACTACAAAATAATGAACCGCCACGTTGAGAAAATAACGGGTATAACCAGCACGCAGCTTACCTTCGGCGAGAGTTTTCCGCAGGCGTTCAAGCGGCTCAAAATGTGGTGCGGCGAGGATTTCCGCTTTATCACATGGGGCTTTGACGATATCGCAATGCTTTCGGATAATCTGGCTTTGCACGGTCTGGATACCGAATTCGGCAAGGATTATATAAATCTCCAGCTTATCTACAATAAGCAGGTAGACGGCGAGCGTAAGCAGTGGTCGCTGTCCGACGCGGCGGAGCGGCTGGAGATACCCATGGACGTAAAGGCTCATGACGCTTTGAACGACGCTATGTTCACCTTTGAGGTGTGCAAAAAGCTGGATATGCAAAAGGGTATCGCGGAGTACGCGCAAATGCCGAATCCCGTCCGCACCGCGCTGCGAAAGGACATTATAAAGAACGTCGCGAATATGAGAAAATGCTTTGAGGACGCGCGGGTGAGAGATTGCTCCTGCCCGAAATGCGAGCGGCTGCTTGTTCCGCGCGACTGGGTATTCAGCGGCGGGGGTAAAAAGAACACGATTGCGGCTTGCCCCGAGCACGGGGATTTCATTATAAAAATCACCTGCGGAAAGGTCGCGGAGGATAACTGGACGATAAGCCGCACGGTCTATGAGGCGGACGAGGAAGCCATAGAGAGCTACAACAAAAAGCTGGCAAAACAGCGCGAGCGCCTTAAAAAGCGGGAAACGGAGAAGAAAAATGATAACAACGGTGATGTTTGACCTGGACGGAACACTGCTCCCTTTCGAGCAGGAGGATTTCGTGAACATATATTTCGGGGAGCTCTGCAAAAAGCTCGCGCCGCTCGGCTATGAGCCGAAGCCTACCGTTAAAGCGGTTTGGGCGGGAACAGGCTCGATGATAAAAAACGACGGCAGCCGCGTCAATTCCGAAGCGTTCTGGGAAACGTTCCGCGCTCTTAATGAGGGAAAGCCCGACGCTCAGCCCGTTTGCGACGCGTTTTACACTAATGAGTTTGACAAGGCGAAAGCCAGCCTTAAATACATACCCGACCACAAGCCCATGATAGAGCGGCTGAAAGCGGCGGGACTGCGGCTGGTTCTTGCGACAAATCCGATTTTCCCGCTTGACGGAGTGCTTACCCGTCTGAAGTGGGTAAACCTTTCGGGAGCGGACTTTGAGCTTATCACGCATTACGACAACAGCACATTCTGCAAGCCGAATCCGAATTATTACAGGGAAATTCTGAACAAAATCGGAGCAAAGCCCGAGGAGTGCGTTATGATAGGTAACAGCGTTCCCGAGGATATGTGCGCGGCAAAGCTCGGTATTTCCACATTCCTTATTGACGAGTTTGTTGAAAATCCCGAAAACGCGGATATTTCGCAATTCGAGCACGGCAGCTTTGAGGACGCGGAGCGGTTTATTTTTTCGTAAGCACGATTACTTGCTAACAAAATACAAAGTTCACATAGAAGTTACCATTAAGAAGATGGTTGAAATTTGAGAGGACAATAAAAATGAGAATGGACTATGACACATTTAAACTAATACATAGTGAATTGATTATGTCCG
>CAZKJC010000179.1:0-5676 GCA_964552995.1 uncultured Ruminococcus sp. | reverse complement strand
AAAGTTAGTTCAATACTAATTCTGTCAAAATCTTTGATTTTGACAGCCGCCTGAATGGCGGCATCATACAATAGACTTTGTCTATTGTATGATTGAGAATTAGTATTATTTTTCGGGGAATATACAGATCGTCACATAGAAGTGATACTTATAAAAAAATATGTTTCTTTTTCCTCTTTTATTACCCATTTTCATTGACTTTTACCCTCTTGTATGATAAAATATAATAGGTTTATTGTGAAAAATTACTGAATTTGTTTCAATGATTTTCCAAAAATTAAGCTAATTTAATAACTTAAAAATAACTTAAAAAGAAAAAAAGACAAGGAGAAATTTATGAACAACTACTTACCCAACAAAGACCGCTATCGGCTTATGAAATATAACCGATGCGGCAAAAGCGGCTTAAAGCTGCCTGCGGTGAGCCTGGGGCTGTGGCAGAATTTCGGCTATGGAAGTCCCTTTGACAATGCGGAAAATATGATACAGACCGCCTTCAATTTAGGCATCACCCATTTTGATCTTGCCAACAACTACGGACATCCCTGCAACGGTTCGGCTGAGGAAAATTTCGGGCGCATTTTGAATAACGGCTTGAAAAAATACCGCGACGAGCTTGTTATTTCCACCAAAGCGGGCTATGAAATGTGGGAAGGTCCTTACGGCGACAGAAACGGTTCGAGAAAATACCTCACCGCCAGCCTTGACCAAAGCCTGAAAAGGCTCGATTTAGACTATGTGGATATTTTCTATCACCATATCAACGACCCCGACACCCCCGTGGAGGAGACCGCCCTTGCCCTTGACAACGCTGTAAAGCAGGGTAAAGCTCTCTATGTGGGAATTTCCAACTACAGCAGAGAACAGACGGCGGAGATACTGAAAATTTTCAGAGAGCTGAAAACCCCATTTATCGTAAATCAGCCCTCCTACTCCATGCTCAACAGGAGAGTGGAGGAAGGCAAGTTGGACGCACTGGCTCTGGAGGAAGGCTTTGGTTTGGCAGTATTTTCACCCCTGTATCAAGGCTTGCTCACCGACAGATACCTGAACGGCATTCCAAAGGACAGCAGAATAGGAAAAGGCAGCACCTGGATAGTCAACGAGCTGAATGACGAGATGCTTGTTAAGCTGAAAAAGCTCAACGACATTGCTCAAAAGAGAGGACAGAAGCTTTCCCAAATGGCGCTGTCATGGGTACTCAGCAACAAGGCGGTGGCAACCGTGATAATCGGAGCATCACGCCCCGAGCAGATAGCGGAAAATGTACAGGCGGCAAACGCTCCCGAATTTACCGATGAGGAAATAGCGGAGATAGAAGCCGTACTGAATAATAAACCCAATTAAAATTTAAAGGAGAAGAAAAATGAGCAATTTACCATTGGCCCCCACACCCCCTATGGGCTGGAACAGCTGGAACACCTTCGGCTGGAACATCAACGAGGAACTTATCAAAGGCATAGCAGACAAATTCGTGGAGCTTGGTTTAAAGGACGCAGGCTACGAATATGTTGTTATTGACGACTGCTGGAGCGAGAAAGAACGCGACAGCGAGGGCAGGCTGGTTCCAGACAGGAACAAATTCCCTAACGGCATCAAGCCCGTTGCGGACTATGTACATTCCAAGGGACTGAAATTCGGCATCTACTCCTGCTCCGGCACTCACACCTGCGCGGGCTACCCCGGCAGCTTCGAGCATGAGTTTGTTGACGCTGAGACCTTTGCGGAGTGGGGAGTTGACTATCTGAAATACGACTACTGCTACCGCCCCGTAAACGCTCCCGGCGAAAATCTTTACAAGCGTATGGCAATGGCATTGCGCAACTGCGGCAGAGATATTGTTTTCTCCGCCTGCAACTGGGGCAACGACGACGTATACAAATGGATACGCGAAAGCGGCGCTCACCTGTTCCGTTCTACCGGAGATATCCAGGATAGCTGGGAATCCATCAAGCGTCTGGCGCTGTCGCAGATGGGGAATGAGTGCTACGGCGGAAACTACTGCCACAACGACATTGATATGCTGGTAGTGGGAATGCACGGCGGCAGCAATAACGAATGGATAAACGCGGGCAGCGACGGCGGCGTGAATGTCATCGCGGACAGCGGAGCGGGCTCGGAGAGCGCCCTGCCTAAGCTCGGCGGCTGCACCGATACGGAATATAAAACACACTTCTCGCTCTGGGCGATAATGAACAGCCCGCTTATGATAGGCTGCGATATCAGAAATATGTCGCCCGCCACCAAGGAGATACTGACCAACCGCGACGTTATCGCCATAAACCAGGATATCGAATGCCGCGGAGCGTACCGCGTAAAGCAGTGGAACAATCCCGAGAACGTGTTCTCCATGATAAAGCTGATGTCGGACGGCAGCTACGCTATCGGTATGTTCAACTTCGGCGACAGGACAAGCGAGATGTCGCTCCAGTTCTGGGATATGGGACTTCCCGCGGCGAGCGGACGGGGCTTTGAAATGTACGACTGCTGGAAGCATGAGGGGCTCGGGAAATTCTCGGAGCGCTTCGTAGCGAATATCGAGCCGCACGACTGCCTTGTTCTCCGAGCTAAGCTGGTGAATATGAAGTAATGGAAAACTGGAAAACCTGCCGCGAATGCGGCGCGGCTCTCGGCTCGGACGATATTGCCATAAACCAGAAGCTCATTTCGCGCAATGTAAGGGAATTTTTCTGCATAGACTGCCTTGCGGCGTATTACAAGACTACCCGCGAGGTCATACAGCAGCGGATAGACTACTACCGCGCCAGCGGAACCTGCACGTTATTCAGATGATTATGAAAGGATTTTTCTCATGAAAAGATTTTTATCGCTTATTCTCGCGGCGGCTTTTACACTGTCGCTGACCGCCTGCAAAAAGGACGACGCATACTCCGACGGAGTTTCCGACGCCGTTTCCGACCTTGCTTCGGATAATTCCGAAGGAAGCGATCCCGCAGGCAGCGGCGAGGACGTCCCCGCCATTCTCTCAAATCCCGTAAAGAAAACCGCCGACGGAGATATCGACATGGAGGCGGCGCTTTCCTACCAAACGGATTTTGACGCCCTTAAAGCGGAGCTGGCGGCTCGCGAGGTCGATCTGTCCCTGCCCGTATCCCTCAATGCCCGTGAGAACGAAAACACAATGGAGGTTTTCAGCTACCTTAAGAGCATTTACGGAAAGCAGGTGCTTTCGGCTCAGCAGCAGATGGATGTGAAAAACACCTACGAGGACCTCGTATACTATAACGCAACGGGCGATATCCCCGCGATGAAGGGATTCGACTTTATCTTCACCACCGGCTCCTATTCAAGCCGTGATATGATTGACGCGGCGATCAAGTGGGCTACGGAAAGCGGCGGACTTGTCACCTTCACATGGCACTGGAACGTTCCCAGGGACGTGGACGATCCCGATAAGGGCTGGGCGTTCTATATGGAGCGCGACGGCGTTACCATCGACAACTTTGACCCTCTCAAGGCGACTACCCCCGGCACCAAGGAATACGAGGTGGCGGTCCACGATATCGACCTTATCGCAAGCTATCTCCAGGAGATGGAGAGCCTTGGGATAACGGTGCTGTTCCGCCCGTATCACGAGGCGAGCGACGGCTGGTTCTGGTGGGGACTTCAGAACGAGGACAAGAAGATGATCAAGGAGGGCACTTACCCCGAGACCTACCAGCGTTTGTGGTATATGATGTTTGATCGTCTGGAAAACTACCACAAGCTCTCAAATATAATATGGGTATGGAACGGGCAGAGCAAATTCTGCGTGGTAGACCCCAACACCTATGATATCGCGGGCGTGGACTATTACGCGAGCAGCGAGGATCACACCCCGCTCGTTTCCCAGTATGAAAAGCTGGCGGGCTACACCTACGAGGGCAAAATGCTGGCGCTCAGTGAGTGCGGATATATTCCCGACCCGCAGCAGTGCGCGGACGAGAACGCCATGTGGCTGTATTATATGATATGGAACGGGGATTTCGTTTACACCAACGTCGGCTTTGACGGAACGCCCACCCCCAACGAGGAGCGTATGACCAACGATATGCTCAAGGAATATTTTGAAAACGAAAATATGACGACCTGGAACGATCTTCCCGAATTCCGCTTCGGCGAGAAAAAGACGCCTACGCCCATCACTACATGGGAATACTTTAAGGATTGATGCACTGGATCGTTATCGGCATACTTGCACTTGCCGTGCTTGTTCTTTCCGTTGAGCTGTATTATATGCGGAAGTCCGCTGATGAGATAAGCAGGGAGCTTAAGGAGCGCGCGGAGATCGATACCAACACGCTTATCGGCATATCTTCGAGAGATAAAAAAATGCGCGCTCTCGCCACCGAGGTGAATATGGAGCTTAAAAGGCTCCGCACGGAGCGACGGCGGTTTCAGCGCGGCGACACCGAGATAAAGAACGCCATTACCAACATCTCCCACGACCTGCGCACTCCGCTTACCGCGATCTTCGGGTATCTTGACCTGCTGGAGCGCGAGGAAATGTCGGAAACGCAAAGGCGCTATATCGGCATAATCCGCAACCGCTCCGAGCTTCTGCGGCAGCTTACCGAGGAGCTTTTCAGGTACTCCGTGGTGCTCACCGCGGACAACGGGCTGGTGTGCGAGCCGGTAAATATCAACGCGGTTCTTGAAGAGAGCGCGGCGGCGTTCTACACGGCGCTGGGCGAGCGGCGGATAGTTCCCGAAATACAAATGCCCGAAGCCGCCGTTGTGCGGGAGCTTGACAGCGCCGCGCTCTCAAGAGTGTTTTCCAATCTGCTGAGCAACGCGATAAAATACAGCAGCGGCGACCTGAGCATCGAGCTGACCGAAGCGGGAGAGATCACATTTTCAAACACCGCGGAGGAGCTGAGCGAGATTCAGGTGGGACGCCTTTTCGACAGATTCTACACCGTTGAAGCTGCCAGGAAGTCCACGGGACTGGGGCTGGCGATAGCGCGGACGCTGGTGGAGAGAATGGGCGGCAGCATTACCGCCGCATATGAAAACAGCTTATTGTCAATAAGCATAAGATTTCCCGCAAAATAAGATAAATCATAACAGGCAGTATTATAGCTGCCTGTTATGATTTAAAGTTTTGTTGATCCGGGCTGTAATGCGGTTAAGTTATGTGGACAAAAAGCTGTTAATATATGTTGACGAGAAGTAGATGATTTAAAAGAGTTTCAAAATTTCCGCAAGCACTCTCCGTTCGCTGCGCTCACTCCGAGCGATTGCGGAAACCGGTCATCGTTTGCCGTTCGGCAAACTCGACCTTTTTGAAACTCCTATGCGGTGGGATTTTGCGGATCGGTTGTAAATGCCCATTTATGCGTGGGCGTTATGTGACTCTTAATAATCGGCAATTAAAAATTAAGGATTTTGCACATAATTTTCTATTGACTATTAGAAATTTTTGTGATAAAATATGGATAAGCAGTCGGGCAAATGCGGCATAAATTTATTGACAAATTCCGTTTAACGATTTTATCAAAAAAGAGGTGAAAAATTTCGGCAGCGATCCCATTATTACCATAGCTTGGCGGAAAACGGAGAATGTCGCCCGACAAAATATAAATTACAAGAGGAGGCGAGGCACTGTTATCACAGAGCCGCAGCTTGTAGAAAAAGTATAGCAACATAGAGCCCACGCATCAGAATTTCAAAAAG
>CAZKJC010000178.1:0-5678 GCA_964552995.1 uncultured Ruminococcus sp. | reverse complement strand
AAACTCCGTGAGTGAGCGGAGTATGGCTGGCGGAAATTTTGAAATTCCCATTAAAATCATTTACTTCTCGTCAACATTAAAAAAATTTTTCATCAACTTTTCACCAAATCGTTATTGACAATCACAAAAAATACTGTATAATTAAATAGTTGATTAGTTTTATAAATTACTCATCGTGAAAGTGTACGGGACAGCGGTTAAGCGCGGCAAAGCCGCCTGCGGAAAGGAAGTACTTATGAAAAACAACATTATGAACAACGGTAACGAGAGTATCAGGAGCATTAACAATGTCGGAACTCTTTTTACAAAATATGTTAATTCGGAGCTGCAGAAGATCGGAATGCGCTCCTCATATCGGCATATGATGAAGCCGCTTATGGACAGCGAAAGCCTTACGCAGCTCCGGCTCGTGGAGCTGACGGGGCTCAAGGCTCCCACCGTAAGCATAACGCTGCGGAATATGGAGCGCGAGGGCATAGTGGCGAGGGTCAAGAACGACACCGACCGCCGCGAGACCCATGTAAGCCTTACCGACAAGGGCAGGGATATGTACGAGAAGATACTCGATACTCTTGCCAAGGCGGAAAAGATCATGCTTAACGGCATTTCCGACAAGGAGCTCAAGGCGGCTCGCGCGGCTGCCGACAAAATGAGCGCAAATCTGCTTGCGGAATTGGGTGACGACGTTGACTAAGGTTCTGAAATATCTTAAAAAATATTGGGTGATCGCGGCTCTTTCCCCGCTGTTCATGATACTTGAAGTAAGCATGGACCTGCTGCTGCCCGACCTTATGTCACGCATTGTGGACGAGGGCGTGCTGCCCGGGGATATGAGTGTGATTTTTGAGATCGGAATGCGCATGCTCGTCGTAGCGATAGTGGGCTGCTTCGGCGGTATTATGTCGGGAATTTTCGGCACGACCGCCTCGCAGCGGTTCTCCTGCGATCTGCGCAAGGACGCTTTCGCGCGCGTTATGAAAATGAGCTTTCAGCAGACCGACAGCTTCACCACGGGCTCGCTAGTAACGCGGCTCACCAACGACATCACCGCCTGCCAGGACTTTGTGGCGATGGCGCTGCGCATGATGGTCAGAACGCTCATGCAGTTTATCGGCGGCATTTACATGGTGCTGAAGATCAACGTTTCGTTCGGGCTTATTCTGCTGGTAATGCTGCCTGTTCAGCTTGTTATAATCCTTATCGTGCTGAAAAAGGGCTCGCCGCTGTTCGGCATAGTCCAGAGCAAGCTGGATAGGGTGAACAGCGTGGTGCAGGAAAACGTCACGGGCGCGAGAGTGGTAAAGGCGTACACCCGCGAGGATTACGAGATAGACCGCTTTTCCGCTGCCAACAACGAGCTCTGCGCGACAAATCTGCGCGTTCAGAAGCTCATGGCGCTGCTCATGCCGGTTTTGTCCGTGCTTATGAACGCTTCGGTGATCGCGGTCATCTTTATCGGCGGAAAGCAGGTAGAGGCGCAGTCCCTTGAGGTGGGCAGGGTAATGGCGGCTATAACCTACATCACCCAGATACTTATGTCAATGATGATGATCGGAATGATGTTCCAGATGGTCACCCGCGCGTCCGCTTCCGCGAAGCGTATCGCGGAGGTGCTGGATACCGAGCCCGCCATAAAGGACGGCGGCTTTGAGGACGAAACCGAGGAAAAGGGAACGGTCGAGTTTAAAAACGTATCCTTCCGCTATCCCAACGTTCACGCCAACAACGTTCTGAACGACATCAGCTTTAAGGTGAATAAGGGGGAGACCGTGGCGGTCCTCGGCGCGACGGGCTGCGGCAAGACCTCTCTTGTAAGCCTTATAGCGAGATTTTACGACGCTACCGAGGGCGAGGTGCTGGTCGACGGGGTAAACGTCAAGGATTACAATACCGCCGCTCTGCGTAAAAAGATCGGCTTTGTGCTGCAAAAAAGCGAGCTTTTCAGCGAGACCATCGAGCAGAATATCCGTTGGGGCAGCCCCGACGCTACGGACGACGAGGTTCGCCGCGCCGCGGAGATCGCACAGGCGAGCGAGTTTATAGAGAGCTTCACCGACGGCTACAAGGATATGATAACCGAAAAAGGCTCGTCGCTGTCGGGCGGGCAGAAGCAGCGCCTTTCCATAGCGAGAGCCATTGCCAAAAAGCCCGAGATACTGGTGTTTGACGACAGTATGTCGGCGCTTGACCTGTCCACGGACGCGAAGCTACAGCGGGCGCTGAGGGAAAACCTCGGCGGTACGACCGTTATAATGATAGCTCAGCGTGTAGCCAGCGTTATGAAGGCGGATAGGATAGCGGTAATAGACAGCGGCAGACTGGTCGCGTTCGACAGTCACGCGAATCTTATGAAATCCTGCGAGGTATATAAGGATATTTACAGCTCGCAGATGAGGGAAGGAGATGAGCGCGTTGGCTGAAAATAAGCAGCAGATAAATCTCAGACCCGGACGCCCCCACGGACCCGGCGGACCGGGAGGTCCACACGGAATGGGAATGCCGGGAGAGAAGCCCAAGAACCTTAAGGCGACGTTGAAACGGCTCGTTTCCTATATCGGCGGGAACAAGAGCCTGCTTATCGGAATGCTGATTGTCACCATTGCCGCGACGGTGCTGAACGTCGTCGCGCCCTCGGTTTCCGCAAAGGCGATAGACGCTATCGCGGAGCTTAAGCTCGCGGACATGGGCAAATGGCTGGCGGTGCTCGGCGTTCTTTATCTGATAGCGGCGGCGCTGACCTACTTCCAGACCCTTTTCGCGGCGAAGCTGTCGCAGTACACCGTAAGGACTATGCGAAACGACCTCTTCGCGAGAATTTCACGGCTTCCGATAAAATACATCGACACTCACAAGCACGGCGATATCATGAGCCGTATGACCAACGACGCGGAAAACGTTTCAAATTCCGTTTCGCAGTCGCTCAGCTCGCTTATTTCGGGTGTGATCACCCTTGTGGGCTGCTTTGCGATGATGATATATTATTCCTGGCTGCTCACGCTGGTGAGCATGATAACGTTGGTGCTCACGCTGGTGGTTACGCGGTTTTTGTCTAAGTTTATGCGTAAATATTACCCGCTCCAGCAGTCCACTCTCGGCATTCTCAACGGACAGATCGAGGAGTCGGTAACGGGCTGCCGTACCATCAAGGCGTTCACCCGCGAGGAGGTCATCTGCGAGAGCTTCAACAAGACCAGCGACGAGCTTTGCAGGGTGGGAACAAAGGCGCAGATACTCGGCGGAATCATGGGTCCCTGCATGAATACCATCGGAAATATCGGCTTTCTTATCATAGCGGCGGTGGGCGGCTGGCTTGCCATCAAAGGGGAGTTTTCAATAGGCTTTCTCGCCGTGCCCGCGATATCCGTCGGCACTATCCAGGCGTTTATAACCTACTCCAAGCAGTTCACCCGACCCATCAACGAGATCGCGAACCAGTACGCGCAGATACAGACGGCGCTTGCGGGCGCGGAGCGCGTTTTTGAGATACTTGACAGCGAGACCGAGGACGCGGGCGGAAACGCTCCCTTTGAGATAGAGCATGTCAAGGGCGATCTCAATTTCAAGGATATCGACTTCTCCTATGTTAAGGGAGAGCAGGTGCTCAAGGACTTCAACCTCTGGGTAAAGAGCGGTCAGAAGATCGCCATCGTCGGCGCGACGGGCAGCGGAAAGACCACCGTTGTAAACCTGCTGACTCGCTTTTACGATATCGACGGGGGAGTGATAACCCTTGACGGCACGGATATCCGCGATATTCCCAAGGAAAAGCTGCGCGGGAGCATAGGCATAGTTTTGCAGGACACGGTCATTTTCACCGACACCATAGCGCAGAATATCCGCTACGGGCGCATTGACGCGACCGACGAGGAAATACGCGCGGCGGCTAAGCTGGCGAGGGTGGACGATTTCGCGGAGAAGCTCTCCGAGGGCTACGATACCATGCTGACCGAGGGCGGCGGCAATCTCTCGCAGGGACAGCGGCAGCTTATCTCGATAGCCCGCGCGGTGCTCGCTAACCCAAAGATACTTATTCTTGACGAGGCGACCTCCAGCATAGACACGCGCACCGAAATGCATATCCAGGAGGCAATGATAAATCTGATGAAGGGCAGAACCAGCCTTATCATAGCCCACCGTCTGTCTACTATCCGCGACGCGGACAAGATAGTGGTCATCAGCGGCGGCAAGGTGGTCGAGGCGGGAGATCACGACGAGCTCCTCGCGCAGAAGGGCTGCTATTATGACCTCTATCAGAGCCAGTTTGCGGGTATCGCGACATAAGCAAGATATAATAAGCAAGAGGTATGAGCGCTTTACCTCTTGCTTTCAGCTTATTATAATAGCAACGTAAAGTCCGCGCGTCGGAATTTTCCGCTAAGGAGTAAAAATGATAAATTTATCAGAATTTCACAGTTATGTTGCAGATAACCAGTCAAATATCTGTCAAGTGACAGTTATTCAAAACGGCAAGACAATTATAAACGATATATGGAATGGCTATAAAACTGATGATACAGTACATACGATGTCTGTTACGAAAAGCATTGTTTCTTTATTGGTTGGCATTGCCATCGAACAAGGATTGATTGGCAGCATAGACGATTATGTGTTAGATTATTTTCCTGATTACAAAATCAAACGAGGAGAAAAGACAATTCAAAAAGTCACATTGAAAAATCTTCTGACAATGACCGCACCCTATAAGTATAAATCAGAGCCTTGGTCAAAAATATGCGTGCAGGAGGATTGGAGCGCTGCCGCTTTGGATTTTTTGGGCGGCAGGCGTGGCATAACGGGAGAATTTCAATACTCTACCTTGGGTATTCATATTCTCACAGGTATCATCGCAGCAGTAAGCAAAATGACAACGGTAGATTTTGCAAATAAATATCTATTTGAGCCGTTGACGATTGCACCAAGAAAAATATATGTTGCTCCTGATGCCGAAGCACACAAGGCTTTTACAATAGGAAAGACACCGAAAGGAAATATTTGGTTTTCAGATGATAAGGGAATTGGGGCTGCTGGATATGGCCTTTGTTTGTCTGCTGAAGAAATGTCAAAGATAGGATTGCTCTGTCTGAAAAAAGGGGTTTATAATAACAAGCGTATTGTTTCTGAAAAATGGCTTGAAGAAAGCACAATGGTCAGGCTGTGCTGCGGCGAAAAATTTCGTGGTATGAAGTATGGTTATTTGTGGTGGATTATTGATGAAAATGAGAGAAGCTATGCGGCTATCGGCAATAGTGGAAATGTTATTTATATTAATCCCCAAAAGGAATTGGTAGTAGCGGTTTCCGGCTATTTCAAACCGACAGTGTTTGACCGGATTGATTTTATCAAAGAACAAATAGAGGAAAAAATTGAAGATTAGATATAATTCATTACGGATTTAATGAAAGTATTGAATTAATTTTCAGAAATTTTCTCTACACACTTATAACTTCCAATTTGTAGGGAAAGTGGAGAAAAAGTATTGTTACGCTTTAGGGGATTTTGAACGCTTATTTTATAAGGGTTTTAGCGTATGAAATAATGATTGCTGTACTTTGTGCCGTTATTATCAAAATAGGGAATGTTGCATAATAGAAGTGGTTTATGTTTCCTTATAAGTGTAATAATTACGTGAGTTCGATAAAAGACACCTATACAAGAATAGTATTTTCAATAGCATTTCC
>CAZKJC010000177.1:0-5683 GCA_964552995.1 uncultured Ruminococcus sp. | reverse complement strand
CTTTCATCTTCCCGACATACTCTCCGCCGGGTATAATGCCGCTTTCAAGCGCGGCGATAATATCGTTGATATTAACGATAGAGAAAACCCTCACGCCGAACTCGTCGAACACCTCGCTCACCGCGGACTTGTCGGAGGTAAGCCCCTTTTCCATGCGGTCGACTGTGATTATCATACCCTCTATCACCACGTCAGCCGCGCCCTTGAGCTTGGGCAGAACCTCTCTGAGCGCCTTGCCCGAGGTCATAACGTCCTCTATGATAACTACCTTTTCGCCGTCCTCGAGGGTCTTGCCGACGAACATACCGCCCTCGCCGTGATCCTTGACCTCCTTGCGGTCAAAGCAGTAGTTGACGTTTTCCATGCCGAATTTATTGTACAGCGCCACGGAAGCCGCCACGGAAAGCGGTATCCCCTTATAAGCGGGACCGAACAGCGTGTCGGGCTTGAGCCCGTGCTCGTTTATGCATTCCGCGTAGAACTCCCCCAGCTTTGCGAGCTGAGCGCCTGTTTTATAATTGCCCGCGTTTATGAAGTAGGGCGCGAGCCGTCCGCTTTTCAGCGTGAACTCCCCGAATTTCAGCACGCCGCTGTCTACCATAAACTTGATAAAGCTCTCTTTATAGGTCATTTTTATCTCCTTATCTCAAAAAAATTTTTCGCGACCCGCACACAAAAGCTCCGTTCCGCTTCGCTCCACTCCGCTTTCGCGTGCTCCCGCGAAAAATTTTGCTGCGTGGTCGATATGTTTATCTATACTTTCAGCGCCTTTGATGCGCCGACATTGCGTTGACAATACTTTGCAGACCAATTCAACCCATACTTATACATCTACATTATACCACAAGGGGAAATATTTTTCAAGGGGTAAAGGCGGATTTTCGGGGAATTTCAAGGAGAATTTTTCCGCAAACAAAAACGAGCCGCAAATCCGCGGCTCGCCCGTTATTAAATGATCGCTTATTTCTTCTTGACAACGACCTTTATTTCAACATAATCGCCGTTGTCCATCTGTGCGCGTATGTAGGTGGTACCCGCCTTTTTCGCGGTAACAAGACCCTTGCTGTTTACGGTCGCAACGCTCTTCTTGGTGGATTTCCAGGTGACTTTTCCGTCATAGTTTTCGGTGATCGCGTCGAGCTGGATAGTATCTCCCTTTTTAAGCGTTACGCCAAAGGAGATCACGGGCTTTTCGGTCGGAACGAAGGTGTAGTACATTTCCTTGACGTATGCGAAGCCCGTATTGTATTCGTCAAACGCTTTCAGATAATATGTGCCTTTTTGCAGGTCTTTAACGTAAAAGTCCTTTGCCGATTTTGCGGAGGTCGCTACGGTCTCGTCGTCGCCGTTTTTGATCTCAAACTGGGTGCAGTAGTTACCAGAAACCTTAAGCTCGAACGTTCCCTCGCGCGGTATGTCTATTTTATAATAGTATGCTTTCTCCTGCTTGAAATCGCTTATCGACGTTTTCTCAAGCTCCTTAAGCTCAACAGCGTTGTCGAATAAGCTGCCTGTGCCGGCGGCAGACGCCGTAACCGCCATGCCCGAGACCGCAATGACCGCCGTCAGCAGGGCAGCCAAAAATTTTTTAGCCATTTTTTTTATATATACCACCTCATATAATTTTTTGCGGGAAAATCCGAATAAGGGGAAATTTTCCCGCATTCAACATTATAGCACAATATTTTATGCCTGTCAATAAACTCCCGCCGAAAATGTTGTGGTAATACAACAATTATTTATTTTTTCTTGACAACGACCTTTATCTCAACGTAATCCCCGTTATCCAACTGTGCGCGTATATAGGTAGTGCCCGCCTTTTTCGCGGTCACGAGACCCTTGGCGCTTACGGTCGCCACGCTCTTTTTGGTGGAGAGCCATGTTACCTTGCCGTCATAGTTTTCCGTAACGGAGCCGAGCTGGAGAGTATCACCTTTCTTAAGTGTTGTTGAAAAGGATATGGTTGCTTTTTTATCAGGCGAGAAGGAATAACTTAAATCAGACACAAACGCTTCTTCGCGTTCCGCAATTACATATATGTAATATTTACCCTTATCAAGCTTTTTATAGTCATCAGCACAATTATAAATGGTTTGACCATTCCAAGAACACCATGTGTGACTCTCAATTTCCTTACCGGTTGCGTCCATCAAAATCACTTTACAATTTGCTTTTGCCGCTCTTATAGTTATGTCGCCAGGTTTAGGCAAAACGATTTCATAATATTCCCCATCTCCTGTTTCGTTGAAGTTTTTTGAAACAAGTTCTAACGCTTCAATTTCTACTGCGTCATCAAACATACCCTTAGCCACAGCCGTCACCCCCGTAACAGCCAGCCCCGAAACCGCTATCGCTGCTGTCAGCAACATTGCCAAAAATTTTCTTGCCAATTTCTTCATGAGAAAACCTCCATATAAATTGTTTTTGCGGTATAATCTTCTTATAGAGAGAATTTCTACCGTGTTTCTACATTATAGCACATAAAATTCTGCTTGTCAATAGTGTTACTACAAATAAATAGTTTTATTTTTGGAGCATTGCTGATACTATAATATAAAGAGGTGATATGCCATGGTCATAGATTATGTCGAAGTCGGAAAGCGGTTGGCGAAACGCCGCAAGGAGCTTGGGCTAAAGCAGTACCAAGTGTGCGAAATGATAGACGTGAATTACAAATACATCTCCAACCTTGAAAAGGGGCGCTCTGTTCCCAGCGTTGAAACGGTAATGAACCTTTGCGAGGCGCTGCAAGTCACCCCCGACTATCTGCTTATGGGCGCGGTGCTGGACAGCAAGGTGTCCGACGAAAAGATTACCGAAAAAATAAGCCGTCTGAGCGGTAAAAATAAAATTATTATCCAAGGGATAATCGACGTTCTCGCCGAAAACGAATAGCTATCCGCCGATAAGTGGTACGGAAGTATCTCTGCGGCGGTTTGTTTTTGAAAAAATCATCAAAAATACACACTAAAAATTATTTTTGGTATTGACTATTTAAGGATTTTGTATTATAATGGATAGATGGTAGATTAAAATTGGCAGACTATGCGAACATTGCGGCTCGTTACCCATGCGGTAAAGGAACTGAAAGTAAAGAGTGGCGCAATGTCTGAGGAACAAAAGCAACGCCAAAAAAGAGCGGCATAAAGCCCACGCAGAAATTTTCCGCAAGCCGCTCGTGAAAGCGTAGCGGAACAAAGTTCCGCGGAGCTTTTACGGGCGGGCTAGCGCAAACGACACAAAGTGTCGTTTGCAGCGGTGCGGAAAATTTAAATCAAAATAAGGAGTGAAAAAGTTGAAGAGTAGGATAAGAAAGCCTGTATTCTTTGTCGTATTTATCCTGATAATTGTGTTCACGGTGTTGTCCACCATGGGAATAAGCACCCGCTACGGAGATACCACCACGGCTTATATCTGGGGACTTGACGATATAAGATGGGGTATAGATATCCGCGGCGGTGTAAACGCCACGTTCGGCGTGCCCGAGGACTACGCGGCAAATCACGACATCACCGAGGACGACCTCAGCGCGGCGAAGTCCATACTGGAGGCTCGTCTTGTAAGCAAGCACATCAACGACTATGAGGTGTACGTCGATTCCGCAACGAACAGCATTATAGTGCAGTTCCCCTGGCAGAGCGACGACACCAGCTTCGATCCTGCCGTTGCTGTAAGGGAGATAGGCGAGACCGCGCTGCTCACTTTCAGAATGGGCTGGAGCGGCGAGATCCCCGATGACGGGACATATGAGGACCTGGAGCTTGTCCTTACGGGAAGCGACGTGAACCGCGCCGGAGTAGGGCGCAGACAGAGCGACACCGGCGGCTTCATATACCTTGTAGACCTCGAGCTTAACGACAGCGGCAAGGAGGCTTTTAGAAAGGCTACCGAGATCGCTTACAACAACAATAACGCTCGTATCTCTATATGGATGGACGATGTGGAGATATCCTCGCCCTCCGTCAGCGCGGTCATCAGCGACGGTAACTGCGAGATCTCCGGCAGCTTCGCGACCGCTGACGACGCGAAAGCGCTCGCCGACAAGATAAACGGCGGCGCGCTGCCCTTCAAGCTGGAAATATCCAGTCTGTCCACCATCTCGCCGATACTCGGCTCGGGCGCGCGCGACGCTATGGCTATGGCGGGACTTATCGCGTTTATCCTTATCGCGATCTTTATGATAATTTACTACCGTATGCCCGGCTTTGTCGCGGTCATCGCGCTGACGGGACAGGTCGCGGGTATGTTCGCGGCTATCACGGGATTCTTTGCGTTCAACGACGCTTCCTCGCTCACGCTGCCGGGTATCGCGGGTATTATCCTGTCGATCGGTATGGGCGTTGACGCGAACGTTATCTCCGCGGAGCGTATCAAGGAGGAGCTCAAAGCGGGACGCACCATTGACGGCGCGGTCAAGAGCGGCTTCCAGAGAGGCTTTACCGCTATTCTCGACTCCAACCTCACGGTAATCATAGTTGCGCTTATTCTGATGGCGGTATTCGGAACATGGTTCGGAGCTTCCACAGAGGGCACGATCTACTCATTCGGCTACACCCTGCTTGCGGGCGTTATCATGAACTTTATCATGGCTTGCTGGGCTACCCGCCTTATGACCACGGCGCTCTCCAAGTTCAAGGTGTTCAGAAAGGTCGGCTGGTACGGCGTAAAGCGCTCCGAGATCGTTTCCGCGGACGCGGAGGCGGGCAAGGATACCGTTATGCATATCGACGTCAAGGCTAAGACCAACGCCGATTTTGTGGGTAAGAGAAAGATATTTGTTATCATCTCCGCGTGCGCTTTTGCGGTAACGCTGATATTCAGCTTTGTGCTGGGAGTTGACGTTGATATCCGCTTCAAGGGCGGTACGATGATAACCTACAGCTACACGGGAGAGGTAAACACGAACGACATCAAGTCCACCGTTGAGGCTCTCGGAACTCCCCGCGCGACGGTTACCACGGGAACGAGCTTCACGGGCGGTCTTAACACGATAGTGCTCTCTTTCGCGGCTGACGAGAAGATGGACGACGAAATGCTTACCGCTATCTCAGACAAGCTGATCGAGACCTACCCCGAAAACGATATGATCAACATCGACAACACCAACGTTTCCGCCTCCGCGGGCTCGCAGTTCTTTGTTTCCTGCCTTGTGGCGGTAGTTGTGGCGTTCGTGCTGCTGGTCGTTTATATAGCGTTCAGATTCAAGAAGATAGGCGGCTGGAGCGCGGGTATAATCGCGATATTCTGCCTGCTGCACGACGTTATCCTCACCTACGCGGTGTATGTGTTCTGCGGAATGGCGCTGGATTCCAACTTTATGGCGGTAATTCTGACGCTGCTCGGCTACTCCATCAACAACACCATCATCATATACGACCGTCTGCGTGAAAACCGCGCGAAATACGGCAAGAAGGTCTCGGACAGAGAGCTTGTAAATCTCTCCATCAACCAGACTTTGACGCGTTCCGTTATCACCACGGCGACGACGGTGGCGGCTATGCTGTGTATAGTTGTGGTATGCTCGATGATGGGCGTTACCTCGATACTCTCCTTTGCGATACCGCTTGCGATCGGTATGCTGGTGGGCTTCTACTCCTCGCTGTGCCTGGCGGGTCCGCTGTGGATATGGTGGCAGGAGCGCAGTGGCGGCAAAAAGTCCGCTGTGCCCGCGGAGGATTGATCT
>CAZKJC010000176.1:0-5749 GCA_964552995.1 uncultured Ruminococcus sp. | reverse complement strand
AAAGAGCAATGTAAAGCCCGCGCAGGAGAATTTTTCGCAACAAGCCGCGAAAGCGGAGTGCAACAGAGCTTTCACGGCGCGGTAGGCGAACGAAGTTCGCCGGTGCGGAAAATTCTTTCAAATCACTTGCTCCTCGTCAACACAAGGTGGGAGCAGCCAAGCAACCCGCGCTGAGAGCAACATAAAGCTCACGCAGAAAAGCAACGCTCGCAAAGAGCAATGTAAAGCCCGCGCAGGAGAATTTTTCGCAACAAGCCGCGAAAGCGGAGTGCAACAGAGCTTTCACGGCGCGGTAGGCGAACGAAGTTCGCCGGTGCGGAAAATTCTTTCAAATCACTTGCTCCTCGTCAACACAAGGTGGGAGCAGCCAAGCAACCCGCGCTGAGAGCAACATAAAGCTCACGCAGAAAAGCAACGCTCGCAAAGAGCAATGTAAAGCCCGCGCAGGAGAATTTTTCGCAACAAGCCGCGAAAGCGGAGTGCAACGGAGCTTTCACGGCGCGGTAGGCGAACGAAGTTCGCCGGTGCGAAAAATTCTTTTAAATAAGGAGAATATGACTTGAATAAAAAAATATCATTGGGCGTCGCCATCAGTCTTGTGGCAATAGGCTGCGCCATAACCTTTGTCCTTACATGGACGATCTCACTTAAGATCTACAACGGAAAGTTGGTAAGCTCCGACACATACGAGGGAATGTACGCGAAGCTGCGGGAGATCGACGCTACGGTAAGGAACAACTACATCAACTCCGGCTCCGTAAGCGACGAGCAGATCGCGAACAGCGTTATAAACGGCTATGTGGCGGGGATCGGCGATAAATACGCGAGCTATATGGCGGCTGATTCCTATTATGAGCTTCAGCAGACAAACAGCGGTATCATAATGAACGCGGGCTTTGACGCGGAGGAGGACGGCAGCGGCTATCTTCTGGTCACCACGGTGTACAGGGGCAGCTCCGCGGAGCTGAACGGCGTGGAGGTCGGCGACGTTATAACGGAGATCGACGGTAAAAATCTGCTTTCAATGGAGGCGGGTACGGCGGCGGGAAAGCTCTCCGGCGAGATAGGGACGAGAATAGCGCTGAAGCTGCTCCGCGACGGCGAGGAGGTTTCGGTGAACCTTATCCGTCAGCAGCTTGAGATAGAATCGGTAACGAGCAAGGTCATCAACGGCAGCGTGGGGTATATAAAGATCACCGCCTTTAACGGAAAAACCGCCGAACAGTTCGCTGAGCATCTCAATACGCTTACCGAGGCGGACGTAAAGGCGCTTATAATAGATGTAAGGCAGAACGGCGGCGGGCTGGTAAGCTCCCTTAAGCCTATACTGAACAGATTTATCCCCGCGGCTATAATCGCTACGGCGGAGTATTCCGACGGCAGCAGAAGAACGCTTATCGAGACCGATTCGGAGGTGCATGTAGAGCTTCCGATAGCCATACTGGTGGACGGCGGCACGGCTTCGGCTTCGGAGCTGTTCGCGGTAGCGCTGAGGGACGAGTGCGGCGCGGTGCTGGTGGGAACGCAGACCTACGGCAAGGCGGTCATGCAGAATACCTTTGAGTTCCCCGACGGAAGCGCGGTCACGATATCTACAGCCAAGGTGTATCCCTCAAAATCCGAGAGCTACGACGGTGTGGGACTCAAACCGGATTATCTGGCGGAGCTTCCCGCGGGAGCGGCTCCCGGCAGCCTATCCGACGATATGGACTCCCAGCTGCAAAAGGCGATCGAGGTCATAGCGCCGAACAGCGTAAACTGATGATTTTGTAAACCGGCGGGTAGGGGTCATTCCCCCATCACGCATAATATTTTGGAGGACTAATAATGAACAAGCCTATTACAGTATTGACAAGAAACGGCGAAGCAAAGCTCAAGGCGGAGCTTGACGAGCTGAGATCGGTGCGCCGCCGCGAGATCGCGGAGAAGATAAAGGTGGCGCTCTCATTCGGAGACCTTTCGGAGAACAGCGAATATGACGAGGCGAAAAACGAGCAGGGCATAATCGAATCCCGTATCGCGGAAATAGAGGCGACGCTCGCTCACGCGCAGATCATCGACGACGATGATATCTCCACGGAAAAGGTGGGTATAGGAACTATCGTGAAGCTCCTCGACATAGAGATGGAGGAGGAGATGGAGTTCAAGATGGTGGGCACCAAGGAGGCGGACATCAACAGCGGCAGGCTGTCGGACGAATCCCCCATCGGAGCGGCTATCCTCGGTCATAAGGTGAGCGAGATAGTGGACGTTGAAACGCCCTCGGGAGTGCTCAAGTTTGAAATTCTCGATATCCGCAAGGACGACGAGGAATAATACACCATCATAGCCCGGTGCTGCGCAATAATCAAGCAATCAAAAGCACTGAAAGCAGACGACGGCGAACGCCCACGCATGAATTTCCCGTAAGTCGAAAAGTTTTGTGCAATATGATAGTGAATGCTTAAAGTGTTCTGTGGCTTTTTGCACAAAACTTAGGAAGCGCAGTGGAGCGAAGCGGAACGGAGCTTTCACCGCGGGCTAATCGCAAACGACGCAAAGCGTCGTTTGCGATGGTGCGGAAAATTCTTTTAAATAATTCGCTTTAAGTCAACAAAAAATAAAGGAGAACGTATAATGGCAAACGAAAACGAGGAAATACAGGAGCTGACCGCGGAGGAGCTGGACGAGCAGCACCGCGTAAGGCTGGAGAAGCTCGCGGGATTAAAGGCGGCGGGCAAGGACCCTTATGTAATAACGAGCTATGACGTTACTATAAAGAACAGCGAGATACGCGAGAGATTCGAGGAGCTGGAGAACAAGGACGTTGTGATCGCGGGCAGGATAATGTCGTGGCGCGATATGGGCAAGGCGAATTTTATCGACGTGCGCGACAGCTCTGACAGAATGCAGGTCTATGTAAAGATAGACGAGATAGGCGAGGAGAATTTCAGCGAGTTCAAGAAGTGGGACCTGGGAGATATCGTGGGAGTAAAGGGCTTTGTGTTCAAGACCCGCCGCGGTGAGATATCGGTCCACGCAAGGGAGATAACTCTGCTTACCAAGTCTCTGCTGCCGCTGCCCGAAAAGTGGCACGGGCTTAAGGACAAGGAGGAGCGTTACAGAAAGCGTTATCTCGATCTTATCGCAAATCCCGATGTAAAGGACACGTTCGTGAAGCGCTCCGCGATACTGCGCGAGATACGCTCGTTCCTGGACGGTCACGGTTATCTGGAGGTGGACACTCCCGTGCTGCTCCCGCTGGAGATAGGCGCTGCCGCGCGTCCTTTCAAGACTCACCATAACGCGCTGGATATCGATATGTATATGCGCATAGAAACGGAGCTGTACTTAAAGAGGCTTATCGTGGGCGGCTTTGACAAGGTTTACGAGGTGGGGCGCATATTCCGCAACGAGGGTATGGACGCTACGCATAACCCCGAATTTACCAGTATAGAGATGTACCAGGCATACACGGATTATTTCGGTATGATGGACCTTATCGAGGAGCTCTACAGGACCGTGACGGTCAACGTCTGCGGAACGGATACCGTAAGCTATCAGGGCAAGGAGATAGCGGTAGGCAAGCCCTGGGAGCGCCTTACGATGATAGAGGCGGTCAAGAAGTACGCGGGAGTGGATTACAACGACTGGGCGGACGACGCGGCGGCGCGCGCCTGCGCAAAGGAGCACCATGTTGACGAGGAGCTTGACGGCAGCTCCACAAAGGGTCATGTGCTTATAGCCTTTTTTGAGGCTTTTGTGGAGGATAAGCTGATACAGCCCACTATTATTTATGATTATCCCGTGGAAAATTCTCCGCTTGCAAAGCGCAAGCCCGACTTCCCCGCGTTTACGGAGAGATTTGAGTATTTCATCAACGGTACGGAGTTCGGAAACGCTTTTTCGGAGCTGAACGATCCGTTGGATCAGCGCGAGCGCTTCACCAAGCAGGTCGCGGCAAAGCGTGCGCAGGGCGGAAACGACGCGCAGCTCGACGAGGATTTCCTCACCGCGCTGGAGGACGTTCTGCTGGTCCCCACAATGCGCCCGAATAATAGTTGACAGTTGATAGTTGACAGTTAAGGTGTCCGCCTGCGGCGGACGGATCAAAAAAGACGCGGCATTTTGCCCACGCATGAAAGCAACGCCCGCAAAGAGCAACGCTCCGCCCACGCAGTAAAGCGACGCCCGCAAAGTGCAACGTTTCGCCCACGCAGGAATTTTCCGCAAGCCGCCGTGAAAGCGCAGTGGAGCGAAGCGGAACGGAGCTTTTACGGTGAGCTAGTGCACTCCACCGCGAAGCGGTTGAGTGCACGGTGCGGAAAATTCAAATTTAAATCATTTGGCCAGAGCAACATAAAGCGGGAGCAGCAAAGCAACACACGCCGAGTGCAGCGTAATGCCCACGCAGGAAAATTTTTTGCGAGAGGTTGAGTGACACGGAGCGCAGCGGAGTGTTACTCGACCGGGTCGCAAAAAATTTTTTAAAATCAGGAGGCAGTATGGCGAGCAGGGACGATGAAGAAAGGCTTATGCGGGAGCGGCGCGAGCTGCTCAAGCTGAAGCAGGGGATAATTGAGGAGAGCGAGATCATTCCGCAGGACGAGCCGGAGGAGAGACCAAAGCTCACGGGAGCAAAGGCTGTTGAGAACTTTTTTTATCACTATAAGTGGTATGTGATCCTGGGCGCTTTTTTCGCGGTGGTTTTCGGTGTGATGATAGTGCAGGCTGTTACTAAGGAAAGAGCCGATCTTAACGTGGCTGTGATATCGACCTCGGCGGACAGCGGGATATACCCCAAGCTGGACGAGATCGAAAAAACGCTGGAGAGGTACTGCCCCGACTTTGACGACAACGGCTATGTACATGTACAGGTGAATTATATTGATCTTAACGAGGCGAGCGGGAATATCGAGTATATCGACGCAAACCGCCAGAAGTTCCAGTCGATAGAGCTTTTCGGCGGGGAAAGCCAGATGTGGCTTTGCGACTACGGCGTGATCGACGAGCTTAACAGCGTTTACGAAAAAATTGATTTTTTTGTGGATTTTTCGGAGGAGTATCCCGATGCTGAGCTGCTCGACGGGGAAGGTCTTGTGATCGCGTCAACGGATTTTACGGAATACGCCCGCTGGAGCACCTGCCCCGACAATATCGCGGTTTACGTCAGGGATGTTTTTGAGAATATGACGGGAAACAGCAAGCAGGCTCGGGAGCAGCGGGAGAGAGCGCTAACAGTGTACCGCAATCTTATTTCGGGAAACGTTGTCAACGCAGACGAGGAGCAGTAAAGAATTTACACCGCACTCACCGTGCGGTGTAAATAATATCGGTCAGCGGCGGGGGTTATCGGCTGTGTTCCGCGGATTTTGCTTCGGAGCTTATAGGTGATATCCCGCCTGCCGTAATATCGCAGGGAACGTATTCGGGCAGTTGCCGTGTGCTTTTTTTCATAGATAGCTTTTAAGGCTGTCGCAGTATTCCTGCTCGCGCCTGAGCAGGTCCTGCGCGTCGTCCTTTATCCTTTCCTCGGCTCCGCGGGAGCGGTTTACGGCGTGCTGCATATCAATTATGCCCGCGGTAGTGCCTCTTATCATTATTTTGGCAAGGCGGGTGCTGCTTTGCCCCGTCATGGTTTTCATTGCTATGCCCATTTTCGCCATCGCCTTGATGTGGGGCGGCGTCTGCCTGGGAGTTACTCCGCGCCGCGTCAGCTCTCCGCGCGCTTCTGCCGCTATGTTTTTGTAGCGCTCACGCTGGGCGGCTA
>CAZKJC010000175.1:2006-5767 GCA_964552995.1 uncultured Ruminococcus sp. | reverse complement strand
ATGAGGCGTACCTGTTCACGGTGCGGAGGCGGTAACCTCGGTTTTCTCTTTCTCTTTTTCCTTTTCTTTTTCCTTTCCCCTGGATTTGTTCCCGTGAACATTTTTATTTTTTCTGTTCTTTTTATGAACCGCAGCGGCAGCGATAATTATTACCGCTGTTACCGCCGCGCCGGCAGCCGCATATATAATAAGCGTATTTTCAAAGGATTTCTTTTTGACTGTCAGTTCAAATTCCGTAAAGTCGGTGCTGAAAACGAGATAGCGGCCGTCCCTCTCATAATCCGCGGGTTCTCCGTTAATGTAAAGCTCCGCTTCGCCCTCGTCGGCGTAATACCGTATTACGCGGCTCGCTGCGCCGTCGTCGGGAATGCTGAGCTTCCACACGCTTTCATTGTCGTTTGATGATTGGTTTTCACTCGCCCCGATCTTTTCGCCGCCGAAGCTTCCCTCGGCTATAAATATCGGCAGTCCGTCGGCGCGGCAGACGTCAGATGAAATTGCGGTGATCAGATTGTTGTAGACCGCGTTGATGATCTTGCCGAATTTAAGCTCGTTTCCGTCAAAATCCTCCCACTGCGCATAGCAGCCGCGCTTCTCGGGTATGGCGGGAATATCGGCTTCGCTGACGCTGTCGCCGTAGGAATATTCAAGCGTATCCACGATTTTACCGTCGGCGGTAAAAATAAGCTTGATTACGCCAAATTCTTTCGGAACGTCGGAAAGCGTGAGCATTTCCTTATAGCTTACGGGGAAAGCCTTTTCTCCGTAGCTTATTCCGTCCGCCGCGCCGCTTCCGTTTTCCACAAAGGCGTTGTCGGAAAGCTCGCCGGTGCATTGCCCGACTATCGCGCCGGTAAATTCGCCGCTCTCGGTTATTTCGCAAAAGCTTCGGCAGCCGCTTATGTCGGTCCCTTTTCCCGCGATGCCGCCTACGCGGTCGTCGCCGCTGAGTCTGCACATAGCGCTGCTGCTCACTATCTTTGACATGGAGCTGCCCGCGATCCCTCCTACGTAGCCGCCCGCCGTGGAGCTTATGTCTCCGAAGCCTCCGCAGCCGATAACGCAGCCGGTTGACATTTCGCCGACAATTCCCCCCGCCGCGTCCTTTTTCACCGTGACATTTCCGTAGTTTCCGCAGTCGCGCACCACTGTTCGCAGCATATACATAAAGCTTACGGAGCGTTCACCGATAGTTTCGGCGGTGTCGCTTTCGGGATCGAAGGAGTTGTCGACCCCCATCGTTCCCGCGATCCCGCCAGCGTTCAGGTCTCCGCCTATCTCGCCGTAATTGAAGCAGGAGGCTATCTTGCCCTCGGCGTAGCCCACGCTGTCATCTTCCGAAACATCTTCGGTGTATGCCTTTTCGTCAAGGATATTGTCTCGGATCTCTCCGAGCATATCAAAAACAATATCCTTGATCTCGGAGCATTTGCTGTTAATGGCTCTCATATTCTCCGCAAAAGCGCCGCCCATATCCGACGCGGAATTGTTTAAGCCGTCAAGCTCTCTTGTAAGGCCCTCAAGCTCGGCGGTAAGCTCTTCGCGTGCCTCGATAAATCGGTCGTCCGCGCCAACAAAGGTTATGACGGTTTTTTCGGCAAAGAAATCGACGATGTTCCCTATTTCGTCCGCCGCGCTGCCCAAGCTGTCGGCGGCGTTCGTCATCATTCCGCTTGCTTCGGAGGCGCTGTATGAAGCCGCCACGGCGTTGGCCGCCGCGTCGTCAAGAAAATCCCAAGAGCTCTTTACCTTGTCAAGCGCGCTTTTGACGTGATCTCCCGAAGCCGTCATGCTGTCCGACGCGTTTTTAAGGTAGTCCAGAACGGAATACAGCTTTTCAGTATCAAGCTCGGGCAATTCGGCATTGCCGTCGTCAGCGTCCGAAATGTAATCGGCGTCTTTTTTTATCTGATCGTAAACAGAGGAAATATCGTTATTGAAGCTCTCCAGCGCACTGCTGTTCACAATTTCGGAAACTGCCGAGGACAGCTCGGAAATGTCCCACACCAGATCGGACACGCTGTCCATAACTGCCGCTGTCGCTTCGGTCAGCTCCTCCAAGCTGCCGTCGTCGAACATATTTTTCAGCATATCAAGATATTCGCCGTATTCGCTGTCAAATATATCGTCCGCGCCGCCCGTGTTTCCGTCAGAGGCGTCTATATTTTCGCTTATTCTTTTTAACGCTTCGCTTAATCTGTCAAGATTATCGGACAGTGCCGCAGAATCCTCCGAGATGTAAGTAAGCGCAAGCTTTATCCTTTCGTTTGCCGCTGTGATCTCGGGAGACTCATTGAAGCTGTCCAAAGCGTTCATAGTCGCGGAAACATTATCGCTTACGGAGTTTACGGCAAATTTTACCGTTTTAATATCGTTTTCCAACGCGTTCAGCGCGGTCTTCATTTGCTCGGGATCGCCGAGACCGTCGGACAGCGCCGAAACGGCGCCGCTTACCGATTCCGAGGCATTTTGCAGCTCCGTGACCGCATTTTCGAGGTCGTCAAGGGAATCGAATATTATTTCCGTTCCCGCGTCCAATCCGTCAATTCCGTTCCCTAAAAGCTCTCCCGCTTCTTTAAGTCTGTCGAGACCTTCCGCCAAGCTGCCCGCCGAATCCGATACCGAGTCCGTTACCGGCGACAGCATATCCAGGCAGTCGGAAATGCGGGACGAAAGCTCGTTCACCGAGCTTATATCGGCATTGATGATCCGCTCTGCCTCTGACATCACGGAATCGCCCCTGCTGCGAATATCGGCAAGGGATGTATTTACGCTGTTAAAGCTTTCCGAAAGGTTGTTCCCGTCCGCGTCCGCATCGTTAATCGTTTTATCTATAAGCTCGTTAAGCTCGCCGAGACTTTCTTTAAGCCTGTCGGCGCTGCTTTGAGAATAGGAGATCATGAAATGCGGCTCGGCTTGACCGACTATGCCGCCAACGTCCTTTCTGCCGCTTATTGTTCCATAATTTTCGCAGCCGCTGATATATCCGTCCTGCCTGCCCGCGATACCGCCGATATTGTAGCCTATGTGAAGGTACCCTACCGCGCCGATGTTTTTGCAGTTTTGGATCGAGCCCGAGGAATAGCCCGCTATACCGCCTATATCGGTAACATCCGAAATTCCCTCGGTGGTGTACAGGTCTTCAACGTTAATGTCGCTGAGCTCCAAGGTTTCATCGGTCACGTTGATATTTACCGCGCTTTCGTTTTCACAGGAGCGGATATAACCGAGGTTTTCTCCCGCGATACCGCCCGCGAAGTGATCCGCCTGTATCCTGCCCGAAACGCCGCAGGAGGATATTGCCGCGCCGCTTTCGTTTACGCCCGCGATACCGCCGCAGCTTTCATTTCCGATCACGATCCCGTTAAAGATGCAGTTAGTAACGTGTCCGCGGTTGACTCCCACAATGCCGCCGCACCGCTCCGCCGTTCCCGACGGCGCAACTCTGCCCTGTACGGTGAGATTTTTTACCGTACCGCTCTGCTCGATATAACGGAACAGTCCCGTTGCGGAGGTGCTGTTCGTAATATTAAGCCCCGAGATTGTATGCATGTTTCCGTCAAATACTCCGCCGAAGCTTGGTACGGGTTTTATATCCGTGCCCGCGAGATTAAGGTCGCTTGTGAGCACAAACGTTTTTCCGATCGAGTAGCTGTCCAAAACACAGCTTTCGGCGAATTTTTCAAATTCCTCCACTGTGCTTATCTCCACGGTGTATTTTTGCTCCGCGGCGGTCTGCGCATAGACGGCGCCCATACCGA
>CAZKJC010000175.1:0-1950 GCA_964552995.1 uncultured Ruminococcus sp. | reverse complement strand
TGTGAGCAGCGCCGCGGAAATTACGGCGGCAAATACCTTTCATATTCTGCTTGTTTTGCTCATTTGCATTCACCTCCGTTTCGGGGACAGCTTCTGTAAGCTCCGTGTTTTTGCTTTCTATCTTAGCGTCAATATCGCCCACGATTACGCCCTTTACCACCGCGTCGATACGTCCGTTGACGTATCCTCTCACAAGTCCGCTGACCGCGATTCCGCCGCCGCTGACCTGTGTGCGCTCCCGCTTTTTGATAGTACAGGAGGTCTTTTCGATAATTATGTCGCCCAGCAGAAGTATTTGCGGCAAAACGCCCATTACAAGAATAATGGATATTATCGTGCCGCGGCCGAGACATACGCCTATTGAGGAGATCGTGCCGTCCGTGGAAAGACGTCCGATCAGAACGCCCGCCGCCGCAAGGATAGTTCCCGATGTGATAATGGTGGGGAAGGCTTGGTTAAGAGTTTCGGTGATAGCCTGTTTTATCGGCATTTCCTGCTTAAGCTCCATGTAACGGCTGGAAATTACAATGGCGTAATCTATATTCGCGCCCATCTGTATTGAGTTAACGATAAGATAGCTCAGGAAGAACAGCGGGCTGTCCTCAATGGCGGGGAAAGAAAAGTTTATCCAGATCGATCCTTGGATCACCGCTATCAGAAGAACGGGAAGCCCCGCGCTTTTAAACGTGAACAGCAGGATTATTATTACGAACAGCGCGGACAGGATGCTGATAGTGAGGTTATCGTTGACAAACGAGGAGGAAAGATCGTAATCGCTGGTGGAGTTGCCCACAAGATAAACGTCCTCGGGATAGAATTTTGCGGCCTCCTCGTGGATAGTGTTCAGAAAATCAAAGGTTTTCTCCCCCTCCTCGGGAAGATTGAGGTAAACAAGTATACGGCTGTAATTGTCCGTTTTAAGCTGGAGCAAAGCGTCGTTCAGCGTTTCGTGAAGCTCGTCGAGAGTATTTTTCAGATCGCTGTCCAGGTTTACGTAGCCTTTTTCCGCCTCGTCGTAAGCGAACATAAACATATCGATCAGCGGAACGCCGTACTGTGAAAGTCCGTTTACTACCTCGCCGTAATTCTCGTCGTTGATGGCATACGCCGCGTAAAGCACCTGCGCCGCCTCGTAATCAAGGTCGACCAACTCGGAAAACTGTCTCGGGGTAAGCTTATCCGTCAGCACATAGCCGTCCATTGCCTCAATGTTTGACAGTCCCATGCAGGATTCCACCTCGGGATAGCTTTCAAGCCGCTTTATGAGCTTGCTCTCGTTTTCGTAGCTCCCCGCCGGTACCACCAAAGCGGCAAGGTTAGTGGAGCCGAAGCTGTCCTTGATCTTATGCACCGCGATCTGCGATTCGCTTTGACGCGGAGTCTCGAGGTCGGAAGTGCCGTATCGGTATGGGCATTTGTTTGCGAATATTGCCGCAAATACCGCTGCCGTCACAAATATGGGAGGTATAACGTATTTTGTTCCAAAGGCAAATTTGCCTACGGCCGAAATTTTGGGAACAAAATTCTTATGCACGCTTTTGTCTATAAGCTTGTTGAATACCATGATAAGCCCGGGCATAAGAGTGAATACCGACAGCAGGCTCAGCATGATCGCTTTGATAAGCACCACCGCAAGGTCGGAGCCGATCTTGAACTGCATAAAAGCAAGTGCGATAAGTCCCGAGATGGTGGTCAAGGAGCTGGAGGAGATCTCGGGAATAGCCTTGCTGAGCGCCGCGATGCAGGCCTCTCTCGCGTCCAGATGCTCATGCTCCTCGGTATAGCGGTGTATTAAAATTATCGCGTAGTCGATCGCCAAGGCAAGCTGTAAAACGATCGTTACCGACTCGGAAATAAAGGAAATTGTGCCGAGCATGAAGTTCGTACCCATGTTGAGCACCGCCGCCGCGCCGAAGGTCATTATCAGCACTGGTATCTCGGCGTAGGCGT
>CAZKJC010000174.1:0-5782 GCA_964552995.1 uncultured Ruminococcus sp. | reverse complement strand
AGCGCCACCTTGCCAAGGTGGAGGTAGCGAGTTCGAGCCTCGTAATCCGCTCCATCAAAGGTCGTGAATGCGGCAGGAAAATCCCCTTTTCCCGTCGCGGGAGCGGCAGCGGATAGTGTTCCGCAAAAATCAGCATAGAAGCGTCGCGGAAATATTCGCGGCGCTTTTTTTCACGCAGAGCGGCACGAGCAGAGAGCAACGCAAAACTCCCACAGCGAAGCAACGCTCGCCAAGAGCAACGCCAGCTCACGCAGAAAAGTAACACCCAGCCCACGCGGGAATTTTGAAATTTTTTAAATCATTTACTCCTTGTCAACATAAAGCGACCGCAGCAAAGCAACGCGTGCGAAGAGCAAGACAAAGACCACGCAGGAGAATTTCAAAAAGGTCGAGTTTGCCGTAGGGCAAACGATGACCGGTTCCCGCAATCGCTCGGAGTGTGGGTTTTGCGCAACAGTTATGTAATTGCTTGAGGCATTTCGTAGCATTTTGCGCAAAACTCCGCGAAGCGGAACGGAGAGTGCTTGCGGGAATTTTGAAATTCTTTTAAATCATTCGCTCCTCGTCAACATAAAGCGACCGCAGCAAGGCAACGCGATCAAAGAACAACATAAAGCTCCCATAGCAAAGTAACGCACGCACAGAGCAACATCCAGCCCACGCAGAGAATTTCAAAAAGGTCGAGTTTGCCTTAAGGGCAAACGATGACCGGTTCCCGCAATCGCTCGGAGTGAATGAGCGCAGCGAATGAACGGAGAGTGCTTGCGGGAATTTTGAAATTCTTTTAAATCATTTGCCCCTCGTCAACATAAAGCGACCGCAGCAAAGCAACGCACGCATAGAGCAACGCCAAGCCCACGCAGGAAATTTTTCGCGAGAGCCCGTGAAAACGGAGCGCAGCGGAGTTTTTACGGGCGGGTCGCGGAAAATTTCTTTTAAATCAGGAGACAGATATGCTTATTCCCGAATATGTGCAAGTGATATTGAACGCGCTCGAAAGGAACGGATACGAGGCTTATATTGTCGGCGGCTGCGTGAGGGACGCGCTGTCGGGGAAAGCTCCGCATGATTATGATGTTGCGACCTCGGCGCTCCCCGAGGAAACCAAGCGGAGCATGGACGGACTTAAGGTGATCGAAACGGGGATAAAGCACGGAACGGTAACGGTGATATCCGAGGGAAAGCCGATAGAGGTCACGACTTACCGGATAGACGGAGATTACCGCGACGGCCGCCACCCCGAAAGTGTGTCGTTTACGCGCAGCCTGGCGGAGGACCTGGCGCGGCGGGATTTTACGATAAACGGTATGGCATACGGGCGCGGCGGGCTTGTGGATATTTTCGGCGGGCGGGAGGACCTGAGCAGGGGTGTTATCCGCTGTATCGGCGCGCCCGAAAAGCGGTTCTCCGAGGACGCGCTGAGGATAATGAGGGCGCTCAGATTTTCGGCGGCGCTGGGCTTTGAGATAGAGGAGAACACCGCCTGTCTTGCCGTTGAGAGCCGCGGGCTGCTCCAAAAAATATCGGCTGAAAGGATATTATCGGAGCTAAAGCAGCTTATACGCGGCAAGGACGCCGAGCGGGTGCTGCGGCAGTTCCCCGATATCTTCGCGGAGGTAATACCCGAGCTTGCACCGGAAATAGGCTTTGAACAGCACTCGCGCTATCACGACAGTACCCTTTACGAGCACTCCGCGAGAGCCGTGGGCGCTGTCGGTGCGGCTCTGGAAAAAACGGGAGCGGAATATGACGAAAAGACGGAGACCGCCCTGGGGCTCGCCATGCTTCTGCATGACTGCGGCAAGGTGCGCTGTCAAAGCTTCGGCGCGGACGGCGAGGGGCACTATTACGGTCACGCGAATATCAGCGCGGAGATCGCCGACGGGGTGCTGAGGCGGCTGAAATGCTCCAACGCGGAGAGGGAGCGGATATGCGGCATAATAAAGTATCACGATATGCCCATAGAGCTTTCGGGGAGATATCTGCGGCGGCAGCTCTCAAAGCACAGGGAGCTGTTCCGCGATATTATCATAGCTCACGCCGCGGACGATATGGCAAAGCGGGAATTCTGCCGCGACAGGATACCGCAATATTATAGGGCGCTGGAAAGGATCGCCGCGATAGAAGCCGAAAAGCCCTGCCTTACGGTGAAGGAGCTGGCGGTGAACGGCAACGATCTCAAGGAGCTTATCCCGCCGTCGCCAAAGATGGGGCAGGTTCTTGGAGAACTGCTCGCGGAGGTCATAGACGGACGGCTGGAAAACGAAAGGAGCGCTCTTATGGGGCGGGCGGCGGAATTGATAAGATACTGCTGATTTGTCTAAAATAAACAAAAACGGGGCGGTTTGTCCCTGCTATTTTTCAATGCGGTTTTCTTGCATTTTATTGCAATTCCTCTGAAAAAGTGGTATAATATTACAGAATAGAATTAAAATAAAGTATAATGGCATATTGAAAACAGGGAGATTTTAAATGGCACTTGATATCGGAATAGACTTGGGAACAGCCAATATCATTATCACCGTCAGCGGCAGGGGCATAGTTATCAATGAACCGTCGGTGGTGGCATATGATAAGAAGAAAAAGGCGGTAGTAGCGGTCGGCAAAGAGGCATACAAGATGATCGGCAGAACGCCGGAGTATATCGTGGCGGTGCGCCCGCTCAAGGACGGCGTTATTTCGGACAACGACATGACGCAGGCAATAATCAAGGAATTTATCCACATGGCAAACAACGGCTTTATGGTAAAGCCCCGCGTTGTGCTGTGCGTACCCTCGTCCATTACGGACGTTGAGAAAAGGGCGGTCGTGGAGGCGGCGCTTTCCGCGGGCGCGCGCAAGGTGTTCCTTATAGAGGAGCCTATCGCGGCGCTTATCGGCGCGGGCGTGGATATCTCAAAGCCCAACGGAACTATGGTAGTGGATATCGGCGGCGGCACGGCGGACGTGGCTATCGTGTCCTTTAACGGGATAGTGCAGTCGCGCTCCATCAAGATGGCGGGAAACAAATTCGACGCGGCGTTGATACGCCATATCACGCAGAAATACAAAATACTTATCGGCGAAAAAACCGCGGAAAAGGCTAAAATGCAGATAGCCAACGTGTTTAAGCCCACCGGAGAAAGCAAAATGGTGGTGCGCGGCAGAAATCTGATAAAGGGACTTCCCGAAAGCATTGAGATATCGGATATCGATATTTATGACGCGCTGCACGACAACGCTATGGAGATAGTGGAGCAGATAAAGCTGGTTCTGGAATCCACCCCGCCGGAGCTTGTGGGAGATATCCTTTCGAGCGGTATCACGCTTACGGGCGGCGGCGCAATGCTCGGCGGCATGGCGGAGCTGGTGTCCGACTGTGTGGGCGCTCCCTGCTATGTGGCGGATAATCCCATAGAGTGCGTGGCGCGCGGCGTGGACATCGCGTTCAAGCTCTCGGGAGAGCTGCTGGACGGCTTCGAGCAGGTTCAGCTATACGGATTCAGATAAAGGTCGGGAGTAATAAAGAGCGGCGCTTGCCCCACAGCAAAAGCAACGCTCACAAAGAGCAGCCTTAGCACACGCAGCAAAGCAACCCACGCAAATAGCAGCGCTTAGCCCACGCAGGAAAATTTTCCGCAGCAAGCTCCCAAAGCGGAGCGAATGCGGAGCTTTGGGAGCGCGGCAGGCGAACGAAGTTCGCCGGTGCGGAAAATTTTTTAAGATAAGATAAGAGGCAAGAGTATGGAAGAGTTCAGGAACATCGGCGTGATATGCACCATGGCACAGAAAGAACCGGTAAGGCCTTTTCTGGCGAGCCTGGTAAAATATGCTAAGGAAAGCGGGAAATATCGTATTTATATTTTCCACTGCTTTGAGGATCTGTATTATAAAACCAAAAACGATCTGGGCGCTAAAAGTGTGTTTGACGCGGTGAATTATGACGGTCTTGACGCGGTAATAATCTACCCCACAAGTATAAACGATCAGTCGGTGACCGAAAAGGTCGCCGCGGAATGCGCCGCCCATAATGTGTCTCTTATTTCCATCGATACGGCCGTGGAGGGAGCTTCGCGGGTATTTTTCGGATACGGCGACGCGTTCAGCCGCATAGTGGAGCATGTAATAAAGGTTCACAACTGCCGCAGAATAAAGCTGGTGGCGGGGATACGCGGCAATGATTTCTCACTGACAAGGATAGAAAGCTGCCGCGAGGTAATGGCGCAAAGCGGGCTGACGCTGGAGGAAAAGGATATAATGTACGGCGATTTCTGGGAAACGCCGACATATGAGGCTATGGACGAGTTTTTTGCGAGCGGAGAGCCCCTGCCCGACGCTTTTGTGTGCTGCAACGACAGTATGGCAATGGCGGTCTGCCTCAAGCTGGCGGAAAAGGGCTACAAGGTTCCGAAGGACGTTATCGTTACGGGCTTTGACGGTATCGAAACGGAAAGGTATCACTCACCGAGGCTCTGCACCGCGTTTATGGATACGGATAAAATGGGCAAGGAGCTGGTCGCGGTGCTCGACAGGATATGCGGTGACAAAGGCGCCGCTCCCTGCGAAACGGAGCTTGGATACACAACGCGCTTTTCGGAAAGCTGCGGCTGCGAGCCGAAAAACGTATATAACATCAATCACACGCTTATGGACCTGGTGCATAATTACTACTACGCCAGAAATTATGAGGATCATGTGGACGGAACGGAGGATCAGATCGCCGCGAATCCCACCCCCGATAATTTCAGAGAGGTACTGCACCGGAGAGGAATGAAGGGCTCGGCGCTGTGCGTGTCGAAGAGCTTTATAGACAATTTTGACAGCGAGGAGATCGTTGAGGAGAAAGCAGAGTGCGTATATCCCCGAATAATGAAACTGTTTGTAAGCACTTTTGACGACAACAGCATGGAGGGCTGCGAGTTTGATTCAAGGAAGCTGCTGCCCGACCTTACCACCGTGTTCGGCGATAACAACGCGGCATTTATAATCCCCGTTCATTTCCAGGATACGGCAATAGGATATTTTGTAACGCCCTATGTGACCTCCGACCAGCATACCGAGAACATTCACAGCTTTTCTTTGATGGTCAACCGCTGCATAGAGACCATACGCCTGCACGAGCATATGCTGAATCTCAACAAGCGGCTGAGCTTTCTGTTTACCCATGACCATCTTACGGGAATATTCAACAGATACGGGTTTTACGATAAATTCCGCAGCGGAAAGCTGCGCAAGGCGCAGGATATATTCGTGGTGTCCGCGGACATGAACGACATGAAGTACATAAACGACAACTTCGGGCATGCCGCGGGCGATGACGCGCTTATAATCACCGCAAAGGCGCTTACCGCGGCGGCGGAGGACGACGAGACCATCTGCTCCCGCTTCGGCGGCGACGAGTTCGTGGCTGCGAGGATTTGCCGCGGCGACGCAATAGAGCGCGGCAGGCTCTACCGGGAGCGTTTCCGCGAGGCGCTTGAACGGCTCAACAGCGAGTCGGGGTATCCCTTTGAAGTTGTTGTCAGCATAGGTGTTTACTGTGCTCCGCTGGACGGCGTGGACGATGTGGATTCCCTTATAGAGCTTGCCGACAGGCTTATGTATGAGGACAAGGCTAAATATAAGAGGAAACCGAGAAACTGATATTTTAATATCAATCCTGCCTGTATACAAAAGTGTTGATCTGTGCTATTATGCTTTTAAGTTGTGTTGACAAAAAACAAATGATTTAAATGGGAATTTCAAAATTTCGGCTAAGCACACTCCGTTTCGTTCCGCTGCGCTCCACTACACTGCGCGTGCT
>CAZKJC010000173.1:0-5841 GCA_964552995.1 uncultured Ruminococcus sp. | reverse complement strand
CGCGCTGCTTATGATGATAGTGTTCATACCGCGCTACGGGATCTACGGCGTGTGGATGAGCGTTTTTATGAGCATAACAGCTTTCTGTAACGCGGGCTTCGACCTGCTGGGAATGGAGCGGCAGAACTCCGGACTTATCACGGTAAACGACGATCCGCTGGTGCTGATCACCATAGCGCTGCTGATAATGATCGGCGGTCTGGGCTTTATAGTGTGGGAGAATTTCCAGAATCTCCGCTCAACGAAGAAGCTCACCCTGCACACCCGCGTAGTGCTTGTCATGACCGGAGTGCTGACAGTCGGCGGAACGCTGTTTTATCTGCTGACGGAGTGGGGCAATCCCGAAACGCTTGGCGGAATGAATTTCGGCGAAAAGCTGCTCAACGCTTTTTTCACATCGGTGACGGCGCGCACGGCGGGCTTCGCGTCCGTTCCCATGGAGAGTATGTCGGAGTTCTCGCAGCTGGGAACGTCGCTGCTTATGTTTGTGGGAGTAGCCCCCGCGTCCATGGGCGGCGGAATAAAGGTGACCACGCTGCTGGTGACGATAATGACGGTAGTGAGCTATATAAGGAATAAGAGCGACGTGGAGATATTCCATCATAAGATCGACAAGCTGGTGGTATACAGAACGCTGGTGATGTCGGTGCTGTCCATGTTCGCGGTTGCCGTGTGCTTTGCGGCGCTGTATTTCTCCATGCCCGAGGGCGCGGCGGAAAGCGGCGTGGGCGCGGTACAGTGTCTTTTCGACGCGGTATCCGCTTTTTCAACGGCGGGACTCAGCGCGGGCGCGGTTTCGGTAACGGGCTACGCGGGAAAAGCTCTGCTGATGGTAACTATGTTTATAGGAAGAGTAGGTCCTGTTTCGCTGATAATGTCGCTTATTATGAACAGTTCAAAAAGGAAGAACATCGTCGTCCCCGACGGGAATATTATTATCGGGTAAACCGCTTGCCCACGCAGCAAAGCAACGCGATAATCGAGAAGCAAAAGGCGCAAAAAGCTGCCGCCCACAAACCGCCCCCGCAGCAAAGGCGGTGAAAGCAAACGGCGACAAACCGCCCACGCAGCAAAATTTTTCGCAACAAGCCCCCAAAGCGGAGTTGAGCGAAGCGAAACGGAGCTTTGGGGGCGCGGTAGGCGAACGAAGTTCGCCGGTGCGAAAAATTTTTTTAAATCATGCGAAAAATTTTTTATAATAGGAGGTATTATGGAAACTGAAGCATTTCAACTCGGGAATATAAAGATGTATGTTTCGGAGGATCACCGGTTCGGAACGGACGCGTTTATTCTGGCGTATTACGCGGGAGTAAGACCCGACAGCATAGTGTGCGACCTGTGCACGGGCTGCGGCATAATCCCGCTGATATTCTGCAAGAACGTGAAGCCGCATCTGATCTACGCGGTGGACATACAGGAGGAGGCTATCGAGCTGCTCAGAAAGACAGTCTCGGAGAACGGTCTGGAGAACACGGTGCAGCCTATCCTGGCTGATCTGAGGGATATGCCGCAGAGCCTTATGGCGTATGAGACGGTGGACATAGTTACGGCAAACCCGCCCTATATGACGAGCGGTTCGGGCTTTGAGAAGCTGGCGAAGCCGCAGGCTATCGCGCGCCACGAGCTTATGTGCACGGTGGACGACGTGTGCCACACGGCGGGACAGCTTCTGAAATACGGAGGTTTTTTGAAGATGTGCCACCGCCCCGAGCGCCTTGCGGACGTGATAAATTCCATGAGGGAAAACAAGATCGAGCCGAAAAGCATAACCTTTGTGCATAACAGTATACTGGATAAGCCCTGGCTTTTCCTTATAACGGGCAAAAAGGGCGCGAAATCGGGCATGATAGTGGAGAAGCCCATGATACTGCGCAATGACGACAAGTCGTACACAGAGGAGTATTCCAGGCTTTATGAGTAGCGCGGGTAACGAGCTCGGAAAGCTGTCGGTAGTGGGCACGCCGATAGGCAATTTGTCGGACTTCAGCCCGCGCGGCATAGAGGCGCTGGAGAAAGCGGACTATATCGCCGCGGAGGACACGCGGGTAACGTTAAGGCTGCTGACCCACTTCGGGATAAGGAAGCCGCTTCTGAGCTATTATAAGCCTCACGAGGCGGAAAAGAGCGCGAAGATACTGGAGCTGCTTTCCGAGGGGAAAAATGTGGCGCTGGTAAGCGACGCGGGAATGCCCTGCATATCCGACCCTGGCGTTCTGCTGGTGCAGAGGTGCGGAGAGATGGGTATCGGGGTGGAGGTGATCCCGGGCTGTAACGCGGCGATAGCGGCGGTAGCCGTTTCGGGGATAGATACGGCGCGGTTCGCTTTTGAGGGATTTCTCCCCGTAAATAAGCGGGAGAGAAGCGAGCGGCTCGCGGAGATCGCGGAGCTGCCGCACACGCTGGTATTTTATGAGGCTCCGCATAAAATAAGGCAGACCCTGAAGGATATGGAGAGCGCGCTTGGCGGCGAACGCTCCGCGGCGTTGTGCAGGGAGCTCACCAAGCTGCACGAGGAAGTGATACGCGGCACGCTGTCGGAGCTTGCGCGGTATTACGACGAGCTTGAGCCGCGCGGTGAGTATGTTATAGTCGCGGAGGGCAGAAAAGCCGCCGCGGAGAAGCCCACGGCACAGCAGGCGGCGGAGCTTGCCCGCGGCTATGCGGAGGGCGGCGAAAAGCTCTCCGAAGCCTGCAAAAAGGCTGCCAAAGCAACGGGAATACCCAAGCAGGAAATATATAGGATACTTACGTCCGAAAAGGACGGATAACAGGCTCTCAAAGCCTAAACACAGTAAAGCAACGCTCGCAAAGAGCAACATTCCGCCCACGCAGCAAAGCAACACACGCAAAAAGCAACATAAAGCCCCCGCAGCAAAGGGGCATTCAAAAAGAACAGCGTAATGCCCCCGCAGGAGAATTTCAAAAAGTGCGCATTTGCCGAATGGCAAATGCTGCACGGTTTCGGCTAAGCACGCGTAGTGTAGTTTAGCGAAGCTAAACGGAACGGAGTGTGATTAGACGAAATTTTGAAATTCTTTTTAAATCATTTACTCCAGATCAACATTGCTTAACAGCATGCCCGCTAAGGCTTGCAAAAGCCTTAGCGGGTCGCAAAAAATTTTTTAAAATAAGGAGAATATTATGAACAAGAAAAAAGTTGGTCCGTTTGCAAAGACGATCCTGCCGATAATAGGCGCGGTGCTTATTGTGGCGGGAGCGGTAGCGTATATCTGCCTGAAGCTGGCGGACGAGTTCCGGTATAATGAGAAGTGGAAGGACTATGACGAGTGCGGAATGAATTAAGGGAACTGCGCTCCTATTCGGACAGCCTGGAATATTTGTCGTCTTTCTCGAAGCAGGGCGCGTCGGTAACCGATCTGACGCGCTTTTCGGCTTTGGCCGAAAGGCTGGGGAGTCCCGAAAAGGGTCTGCGCTGCATACACGTTACGGGCACGAACGGTAAGGGGTCGGTGACGGAGTATATCGCGGCGGCTCTCGCGGAGCGGTATAAGATGGGGCGGTTCAGCTCGCCGTATATAGTTGACGTGCGCGAGAGGATAGAGATAAACGGAGAGTTTATCTCGGAGGAGGATTTTACGCGCCTTGCGGAGCGGGTAAGGCGCGCGGAGCGGCAGTGTGAGAACCGCGCGTTTTCCCAGTTTGAGATACTCACCGCGATGTGCTTTTTGTATTTTAAAGAGCGCGGCACGGACTACGCGGTAATAGAGGTGGGAATAGGCGGCACGCTGGACTGTACAAATGTAATACCCTGCCCCGAGGCGGCGGTTATAACCTCCATAGGGCTTGACCATACGGCGATACTCGGCGATACCGAGGAGAAAATAGCTATGAGCAAAAGCGGGATAATCAAGGGCGGGGTCTGCGCCGCCGCGTCCGGCATATCCAGGGCGGCAATGGACGTAATAGAGCGCCGCTGCGCCGAAACGGGAGCGCGGCTGATAACTCCCGATACGCGGGAGCTTGTGGTGCACAGCAGCGATCTGCACGGCAGCAGGTTCTGTTATAAAGGTAAGGAGTATAGCATAAAAATGTGCGGAGCGCACCAGATCATAAACGCGCTGACGGCTGTTGAAACGCTGAACGCGGCGACGGACCTGTCCCATGAGGAGATCGCGGCGGGATTGAGCAAGGCTGTCCTGCCCGCCCGCCTGGAGCTTTTCGCGGAGCGCTCCCCCGAAATAATTCTCGACGGCGGACATAACCCCCAGGCTATGCTGGCGGCAAAAGAGGTGCTGTGCGCGGACTCCCGCGAAAAAACCGCGGTGATCGGCATGATAAGCACCAAGGACTATAAGACCGCGCTGGAAATAATATTGCCCTGCTTTAAATCGGCGATATTCTTCGACGGCTTTGCGGATAACGCGGTAAGCGCGGAAGAACTGGCAAAGCTCGGGGAAAAGGCGGGGGTAAATTCATACTTTACCCATAATATCAGAACGGCTCTGACGATAGCGTTTTCCGAGGAGCCGGAGCTGCTGTTTATCGGAGGGTCGCTGTATATGGCGGCGGAGTTTAGAAAATTCCTCACAGGGGGCGCTCATGAAGGAAATTAAGCTGCCCGACGGCAGAGTTATCCGCTACGAGCTGACGCGCAAGCCCGTGGCAAATATAAATTTCCGCATAAAATCCGACGGCGTGGTAAGGGTATCCGCGAGCAGCCGCGTGGCGGTCGGGCATATCGAGCGGCTTCTGGCACAGCGGGCGGACTACATTTTCTCGGCGGCGGAGCGCCTTAGCGAGCGCGAGAGCCGCAGCAAGCTCAACCTCGACAGAGTAAACTGGCTGGGAAAGGAGTACCCCGTCCGTATCATAAGAAGCTCGCGGGAGTTCGCGGTGCTGGACGAAACGGAAATGCGGGTGTTCACTATACGCGGCGGCGACAGCGAATATCTGTTTGAGCTTATCCAAAGAACGGTCGCCGACAGCTTTGCCGCCCTTTGTGCCGAGCTCAACGAGCAGGTCAGGTGCGAGCTGAGCGAAAGCGGTCTTACCCCGCCGCCCACCCGTATCGCGATAAAGGATATGAGCTCGCGCTGGGGGAGCTGCTCCTATAATAAGGGGCATATTTCCATAAATTCAAGGCTCGCCGCATACCCGCGGGAAACAGTGCTGTCGGTGATCTGGCATGAGTATGCCCACTATTGGCATCACGATCATTCCCCCGCTTTTTATGCTTTCCTGGAGCGGCATTTCCCCGAATACCACAAATGGAACGACAGACTGAAATTTTGATTTAGCGGAACAGCGACACTGTCGGGTTTATGCTGCTCCGCTGTTTTTGTCGGATTTTGTATGTTGCTCCCCCTATTGTTATGTTGAAATTGAATTTCTATGTTGCTCCATTCTGTTATTTTGAGAAAGCGGAGCTTTCACGCGCTCGGACTGGGGCTGACACCTACGGGGAGGGGGGAAGAAAGAAAATCCGGCAAAAGCGGGGACTTCCCCCCTCAGATTACAAACCGCTCAGCACCGCACGAACTTCGTTCGTGCTAGCCCTCTAAGTATATCGGTTTTTACAAAACCGATATACTTAGAGGCTTGCTTCGCTGTGGCGGTTTCACCCCAGACCCCAACTTCCCTCTCCCCTCCCCCCTTCCCCGCTTTTCTTTAGCATAGAGGTAATGACCGACTTATGGGCTTTTAGAGCAGTTAATCACGCGCTTTAGCCTTTGATGTACCTGGAGCGGAAAGTCTGACAAAGGTTGTGTCGCTTGAAAAGGGCAGAAAAACAGGAACTTTGTCAAGTGTTCAATTTGATGTTCCTTTCGTATAGGGGCAACTGAACATTGTTTAAAATGAACACAAATTCACTTTATCTCT
>CAZKJC010000172.1:5308-5867 GCA_964552995.1 uncultured Ruminococcus sp. | reverse complement strand
AACATAGAAATTCAACTTTAACAAATTAAAAGGAGTTCCACATTGCAAATCTAACAAAATAAGCGTGCTAGCATAAATCATCATTTATATTATTTACCTAGCAAACTATATCGGCGCTTTTCGGAGCGCCGAATTTTTTGTGTCGTTCCTGATATTCCGCAGTGTGTGAACAATACACAAAAAACCCGCCGAAAACCCCAAGATGTGGAAGAAAATTCATCGCGATTGTCTATATGTTGGAAATTTCAACAATATTTTGACATTCAATCAATGCTTTACAAGAATTTTTTTGTTAAAAGTGCACAAAAATATGAACAAAACTTTTGTTTTTATTTTTGAAAAACTTCTCTCAGACCCCTTGCAAAAATTTTAAAGTCGGGTTATAATTTAATAGTGGGGAAAAGTGGTGAAGAAATTCACTGATTTGGTGAAAAGTTCATAAAAATACAATCACTTATATACCCCGCAAGTATAGGGGAAAAAATTAAAATCTACGGAAATCCCGTCTGAGGAGGACGGACAGGGCGTTTTTCAAGGGGAATTAAGGCTTGGCGGAAAG
>CAZKJC010000172.1:0-5298 GCA_964552995.1 uncultured Ruminococcus sp. | reverse complement strand
TGTACGGCGAGTTCGAGCATACGGTGGACGCAAAGGGAAGAATGAATTTCCCCGCAAAGCTGCGCGACGAGTTCGGAGAGCATTTCTATATTTCCAAGAGCTTTAATGAAAAATGTCTTACGGTCTATACCGAAAAAAGCTGGAACGAGCTGAGGGAGAGCCTTAAGGGAAAGCCTTCCAAAATAGCTTTGCCGGTGGAAAGATTCATTTTCGGCAGCGCCTGCGAGGCGGAGCCGGACAAGCAGGGAAGAATTGCGATCGCTCCCGCGCTGAGAAGCTACGCGGGAATAACAAGCGAGGTCGTGGTCGTGGGGATAAACGACCGCGCCGAGATCTGGGACAAGGCAAGCTGGGAGAAATATAACGACAATACTACTCCCGACGATATATCTGCCTTTGCGGAGGAGCTTGGCATCTGATGGAATTTTCGCATATTTCGGTACTGCTGAAAGAAACGGTGGACGGGGTGTTCACCGATCCGAGGGGAATTTACGCCGACCTTACGACGGGCGGCGGAGGTCACAGTCTGGAGCTTGCGAAGCGGTTGGACGGGGGAAGTCTGATCTGCTTCGATCAGGACCCGAATGCCATAGATGCCGCCGGGGAGCGGCTTAAGGGCTATCCCGTGACCTTTGTGAGGAGAAACTTCAGAGAGCTTGGGGAGGTCCTGGAGGAGCTGGGGATAGAGGCTCTGGACGGGATCATGGCTGATCTGGGGGTGTCGTCTCACCAACTGGATACGGCGGAGCGCGGGTTTTCTTATCATAACGACGCGCCGCTGGATATGCGTATGAGCGGAGAGGGGCTTTCCGCGCGCGATGTGGTAAACGAGTACAGCTTTGAGGAGCTGCGGAGGATTTTGTATGAGTTCGGCGAGGAGAAATTCGCGCCGAGGATAGCGCAGGGGATAGTGAACGCCCGCGCGGCTGAGCCAATAGAAACAACGGGCGAGCTCGCGGAGATAATCAAAAGCAGCGTTCCCGCCGCTTACAGGCGCGAGAAAAATCCCTGCCGCAAGAGCTTTCAAGCGATAAGGATCGAGGTAAACGGCGAGCTTGAAGCGCTGGAAACGGCGCTGGACGCCGGCTTTGACTCCCTTAAAAGGGGAGGGAGAATGGCGGTCATCACGTTCCATTCTCTGGAGGACAGGATAGTAAAGAATCGTTTCAGGAACTTCTGCACGGGCTGTACCTGCCCGCCCGAATTTCCTGTGTGCGTGTGCGGAAAAAAGCCGAGGGGAAGGCTTATTACAAGAAAGCCGCTGACGGCGGGGAGCGAGGAGCTTTCCGAAAACAGCCGCAGCCGCAGCGCCAAATTGAGGGTCATAGAGAAAACCGAATAGAGGTCCCGAACGGACTTCATTAGAGAGATTTCGGGTATCCAAGCAATTGGAGGGGAAGTATATTGAATATGCAGGATAATCTGGCGTATGACTTGTCGCTGTTTGACGACGACGAGCGTCAGCGCCGTGAGATAAATGAAAAGCAGCGCGCAAAGGAAAAGGCTGCTGCCGCCGAGATAAAAATGGCGAAGAACAGCGTTTCCCGCAGCGGATCGCGCATTAAGGTGATAGCCTGCGCGGCGTCGATATTCGCGGCGTTTTTCGCGGCTAATTATTTCAATACTCAAAGGGACGATATGGCTCGCATGGTCCAGGAGCAGCGTCAGGCGTACAACGACGCGGTGAACGACAACTCGCTGCTGAGAAGCCAGCTTGACTATAAGGTGAGCATAGGATATATCGAGGAGTACGCTACCGAGGAGCTTGGTATGCAGAAGGTGACGGGCGCGCAGAAAAAATATATCAGCGTCAACACCGAGGACCTCATAGAGGTCGATCATGACGATTCGGGCGGATTCTTCGGAAGCATAAAGGGCTGGTTTGAGGATATTCTGGAATACATTGGGTTTTAACGGCATAAAATAGGGGTGAACAAGCCCTTGGTAATCCGTTGCAAATGTCAGGGGTCAGAGGTAAGAGGTTGGGACATTGGGGAATGCCCTTTCCTCTTAATTCTGACCGCTTGTTTTTAGAGGTTAGAACAACAAAACGTCCACGCATCAGAATTTCAAAAAGTCGCGCATGAAGTTTTGCGCAACACTCGCGTGATAGTTTTTGGCATTTTGCGGATTTTGCGCAAAACTCACCTTAATGGCAAATGCTGCGCGGTTTCCGCGAATTTTGCGCAAAATAACCACATAATGCTATATGATACTATGAGATTGTTGCGCAAAATTATTGCACGCGCAGTGAACGAGTGCAGCGAGTGAACGGAGTATGATCAGCGGAAATTTTGAAATTCCCATTTAAATCATTTAATCCTTGTCAACCCCTAAACCAAATTCAGATCAACCCTTAACAGGCATAGGCTCAATCCTTTTCGGATCGTTAAAGATTAAGGTGGTGTTAGTATGAAGAGAGATTTTAAATATTACGCCGGAAAAGCGTGGAATAAGATAAAGGAAATGGACGCGGACGAGGTAAACAGAAAGCCCTGGATAGGTATCCGCGGACGGCAGATAGTGGTGCTGGCGCTGATCATCGCGCTGTCCTGCTATGTGGGATTTTTCCTGCTGAAATACACAGTGCTCGACGGCGACAGATGGCGTATGCTGGCGGGAAGTCAGCAGATGTCCACGCTGACGATAAAGGCGAGCCGCGGGTCTATTTATGACACGAACGGCACGGTGCTGGCGCAGAGCTCCACGGTGTGGGATATCATAGTTTCCCCGAAGGCCGTATATGAAGCCAACGAGGAAGCCAAAAAGCAGTATGAGAAGGATAAGGAGAAGTGGGCACTGTCCGACGAGAAGGACAGAGAGCCGCTGAAGCCTTATGTGGAGCTTAAAGAGGTCATAAGCTCGGGACTTGCGGAGATACTGGGCGCGGACAAGGAGAAGATACTCAAAGCCTGCGATAATATAGGAGTTGAGTATTACATAGTACAGCGCAAGGTGGAGAAGCCGCTTACAACGCAGATCAACACGTTCCTTTCGGAAAACGACGTCCGCGCGGACTGTGTTTATACCGAGGAGAGCAGCAAGCGCTACTACCCCAACGAAACGCTCGCGGCGAGCATAATAGGCTTCACCAACTTCGAGGGCGACGGCGTGTACGGTCTTGAGGCTTACTATGACGATTATCTTAGCGGCACGGACGGAAAGGCGATCTACACCAAAAATGGCATAGGTCAGGCGGCGGACAACGGCGGGGATTTCTATTACTCCGCGGTGGACGGATACAGCCTGGTGCTTACACTGGACGAGGTTTTGCAGCACTACCTCCAGAAAAACCTGGAGATGTGCATTTCGCAGCACTCGGTAATAAACCGCGCCTGCGGAATAATAATGAACTGCAACACGGGAGCGGTGCTCGCGATGGAGACCGCGCCTACGTTTGATCTGAACAACCCCTCGACGCTGCTCAGCGAGTACGACAAGCAGCAGCTTGAGGAGCTTATCGCTGCCGGCGCGGAGGAAGAGGAGCTGGACGCCCTTGAAGCCACCATGCGCGAGCAGCAGTGGAAAAACAAGGCGATAACAGAGCTGTATTACCCCGGGTCGGTATTCAAGACCGTTACCTGCGCGAGCGCGCTGGAAGAAGAGGTAGTGAATTTAAATTCGACATTCTACTGTTCCGGTGTGGCGGAGGTAGCGGGAGTACCGATAAAATGTCATAATTCGGGTCACGGTCAGCTGGATTTGCAGAACGCCATTACAAAATCCTGCAACCCGTCGTTTATAGCGATAGGTCAGGCGCTCGGCAAGGAGAAATTCTGCGACTATTTTGAGGCGTTCGGTTTTACCGAGCCTACGGGTATAGATCTGCCGGGCGAATCGGGGAGCTTGTATATGAGCCGCGAAAGAATGGGTCCCGTTGAGCTTGCGTCCTCGGCTTTCGGACAGACTAACAAAGTAACCCCCATTCAGATGACTACCGCGCTTTGCGCGATAGTCAACGGCGGGTATCTGGTAACGCCGCACCTGGTGGATAAGATACTTGACAGCGACGGCAACGTCGTGGAAACGATACAGCCGCAGATAAAGCGGCAGGTGATTTCGGAGGAAACTTCGATACAGATGAGGAGTATTCTCGAAAATGTTGTTGAATCCAACGGCGGCACCAACGCTTATATCAGCGGCTACCGCATAGGCGGAAAGTCGGGAACGACGGAGAAGATAGACGAATACAACGCGGCGGGCGGCAAGGCGGCGGGAGCTGAGATGACATTCGTTTCCTCCTTTGCGGCGTTCGCACCCGCGGACGATCCCCAGATAGTAATGCTGGTTATGGTGGACACCCCTACGGGAACGCAGTACTACGGTTCGGCAGTCGCCGCGCCGGTAGTTTCGGCGGTATTCAAGGAGGGGCTGGAGCACCTCGGGATATACCCCACTTACACCGCGGAGGAACAGGCGAAAATGGACGCGGTAGTCCCCTATGTTCTGGGCACGGAGGCGCTTCGCGCGGAGAGCTCGCTTGCGGCGCAGGGCTTTGATGTGCATGTCGTGGGAGACCCCACCAGCAGCGCTACGGTGTCCACACAGATACCCTACGCGGGAGTGACTGCTCCTAAAGGCTCTACGGTGGTGATCTACCTTGGCAGCGAGTATGATATGGAGGTAGGCACTGTTCCGAATGTTATAGGAATGACGGTCGCGCAGGCTAACGCGGCGATCACCGACGCGGGATTCAATATAAAGATATCCGGCGGCGCGGCGGAAAATATCCAGGCGGTAGCCGTAATGCAGAGCTATGAGAGCGGCGCGGAGCTTTACAAGGGGAATGTTATAGAGGTAACGTTCCAGGTAGACGACCCCGACGGCGGCGGATTGTATGTTGATTAAAGGGGCGGCAACATAGCGCCCGCGCATTAAAGCGCATACAAAAAAATTCAACATAACGCCCACGCAGAGGACTTTCAAAAAGTGGCGCGTTTTGCCGAATGGCAAAACGCTGCCCGGTTCCCGCAATATACCGCAGGGAACGAACGAAGTGAGTGACCGAGGATATATTGCGGGAATTTTGAAATTCTTTTAAATCATTCACTCCTCGTCAACATAATTTAACCGCATTATAGCTCCTCGTCCACAAAACTTAACCGCATTACAGCTTCTCGTCAACATAACCTAACAGCATAACAGCCTCTCGTCCACAAAACCTAACCGCAGCACTGCCAAGATCAACCCATATTTTGCAGCCGAAAAAAATAAATTCTCGAAAGAACCGCGTCGATGATAAGAGCCGCGCAAGCTATCGGCAGACCGCCGCCGCAGGTCGCGAGCAGGAAAAACAGC